>JAKBKR010000378.1 GCA_021832495.1 bacterium
CGTGGGGACAGCCGATGGCGATCAGACTGGGCTCATCCCCATCTAATCCCAAGGTTCGTTCGAACTGCGTGATCTCTTTGGGTCCGACATGGTAGGTCTCCAACCCCGACAGCACCTGTCTTTCCGCCTCGTGCGTAACTCCCTCTACGTGGAACATGGGGACCGATCCCCAGGCACTCATGGCCGAGCCCATGGCTTTCAGGTCGTCGAGATCGGGGTGAATACCCCGGATGAATGGGATACGGCTCCCGAGCAATTTCCCCAGGTAGCCTCCGAGGCTGGAGTAATGGAGGTCTTTGCTCGATTCGACATTGATGACCGCCTGCGCTCTGCGGCCCTCAGGCAAGTGGAGACCGTACTCCGGAGTAAACCCGGTAACTGCACTTGCAAGCGCGCTCGGCGCTCCCTCTCGGTTGGAAAAGGCACCGATCACGCTGTTTGAATAAATGACCGCCGAACTCTCGGCCCAGGCGAGGTGGGCTCCGGGAGGGGGTGAATACTGGGTGGTGTAAGGGGTGCAAGAGAAGGTGGATATGGCACCCATGGCCAGGAGCGAGCGCACGATCCGCTGCTGCTTCTCTTTGAAATCCTCGCTCGCGGGCACGATCCCGGGGCCACCTACGTCGTACCCGGCCGGGTTGATGGTTGTCGGCACAGAAAAACGAACTTCTCGTGCGGCGTCCTCAAGGAACTCCGTGCCAGGTGTCCCCATGGTCTTGAAGGAGATGCCCGAAAGCTGGACCGACCAAACCGGGATAAGCCGGGGAGCGTCATTCAACTCCCCCAAGGCGACCAGAATACGCAACAGTTCGGCGTAACGGGGACCTTTGGCGCCTCCGAGGGCGGCCTCCAAGTCTCGAGAAAGCTCCATCATCCGTCAAACACAGGTCCCCGTATATAATACGCGGTTCGGGGCCCCCGATTTCGCCAGGCGCAACGCGCACCTTTTCTAAGTCGAGAACTCCTGAATCCATCACGGTCATTACGGACCAAGAATCATGCCGCAGGAAGTCATCGTTGCGCGGGACCTTCGTCATTCGTATGACGGGAAGCGGTTTGCGTTGAACGGTGTGGACCTCTCTGTCCACAAAGGAGAGGTGTTCGGCCTCTTGGGCAAGAATGGAGCAGGCAAGACCACGCTCATCAAGGTTATGACGACCTTGATCCGGGCCACTTCTGGCGAGCTCCAGATCCTCGGGATGGATCCGGTCCACCGCGGCAAAGAGATCCGGAGCCGGATTGGGGTCGTGCAACAGGGCGAATCATTTGATTTCACCTCGGTCGAGGGAAACTTGGATATCTACGGGGTGCTCTGGGGTGTCCCCAAGGGTCTTCGTCAGCAAAGGCGCGAGGAGCTCCTCCATCGCTTCGAGATCGACGATATCCGGAAGGAACGCTCGTTCGACCTCTCTGGCGGTCAGAAGCGACGCGTACAGGTGGCCCGGGAGTTCATGCACGATATGGACATTCTTTTCCTGGACGAACCGACCGTGGGATTGGATGTGATCATGCGCCGCAACCTCCTCGATTCGATCCGAGAACAGGTCCGTGGGGGGCTCACCGTCCTTTTCACCACCCACAATCTGGAGGAGGCAGACTATCTTTGCGATCGGGTCGCCGTGATCGATTCGGGGCGGATCCTAGTCAATGATACCCTCGAGAACCTCAAACGTCGCTACGGCGGAAAGCGTACTATCGAGGTCACCGTCGCACTATCCAACGCCGAAGCGTACTTCGAGGCCCTTGGGCACCGCCTCTCCGACCAAGCATCTGTCCGACGTGAGGGGGGATCCGGGCTCATTTTGACCTCCGACGTGCGGGGAGCACTAGGGCATATCACGGAGTTGGCCTCCGCTCAGGGAGCCCAGATCGAATGGCTTAACGTCCGCAAGAACACACTGGAAGACGTTTTCCTCAACACGGTCGCCCACCCCCCGGAGAATGATGGCGCTGCCTAACTTGTTCCGGTTGATATACCGTAACTTCCGGGTCAACACGGATCCCGGCTCCTTGGTCATCCTTATCGGCCTACCCGCACTTTACCTCGTCTTTTTCGGGTTCGGTTTCTCCTCCTTTGCCGGGGGTGGGACGGGGGACGCATCCTACCTTGCCTTCCTCACACCCGGCATCATGGCCTTTCAAGTGGTCATGGCGGGTACAGTGGGGGGAAGTATTCTCTGGTCCGATCGCCGATGGGGTATGCTGGCCCAACTCCTTTTGGGGCCGTTCACCCGGCTCGAATACCTCCTTGGGATCATGCTCACTTCGGTCATCCTTGGACTCTTCGGGGCTATCATCATGCTCTTGGTCGCCCTTGGTCTGCTTGGATCCGTTCCCGTGACATTGACAGGGTTCCTGATCATCCTAGGGGTGCTCACTGTTGGGTCCCTGCTTTTCGGGTCTATCATGCTCATCATCGCCGCCCTTGTGAAGTCGAGCAATGCCTACAATAGCATCCAGGTCCTCATCATATTCGTGGTCAATTTTGCCAGCACAGTCTTCTACCCCTTCAGCCCCAAGCTCCCAACCCTTATCCAAGCCCTTTTCGATGTCAACCCCCTCACATACGTGGCGGACATAGTGCGGTCCTCCTACTTCGGCACGCTAGGGAGCATGGACCTCAGCT
>JAKBKR010000014.1 GCA_021832495.1 bacterium
GCGGGGGGAACCTTCGCAACTCCTGTAAGGGGTTGGGTCCGAGACAGATCAACCGGACGCGGCGTGCACAAGGACCCGTGAGGACCCACCCGCGCTGCGGCCCCGCAGTGGCATTCTCGTTGTGACTAACCGTTGCCGCGGCGAGGGCATCGGGGATCTTTCGGTCGGCTTGGCCGCCTGTCCGCCTTGACACTCGCACCCCCGGAGATGGTCTAGGGGTTTCGGCAAAGGGCTCAACGCGACGGAGAGCCTGATCCACATGAGGCGAGCAGCATGATCGCATACGCAACCCTTCCAGTCCATTCCGACCTCCATATCGCTGTGGGAGCCTCCGTATCGGTCTTCGTGACCGCTCTCCTCACTTGGATGGTAGCGGCGACGTTCTTGGGAGTACCTCTCGGGTCCTCCACGGGGGCTCCGCCAGCTCCTGGAGGTTCCGGCCCGACGTCGGCGACGCAGAACGTCTTTCTGACGATCCAAATCAACCCAGGGAATGGCTGGCCTCAGTATGTCCCCGCGAACTTCTCTGTCGCCGCTCACGTACCAGTTCGCCTCACGATCTTCGACTACGACAACGGAACCTCCGCCGTCTCCGACGAGTTCGCCACGGTTCGGGGGACCGTTGGCGGCATGGAAACGCTGAACGGTACGGAAACCGTCTCACACGTGGACCCGGCGACCGTCGCCCACACGTTCACGATCTTCGAGAGGGGTGCCGTCATGCTCAATGCACCCGTCCCGGTCGCCGCGGGTTCTGGTGTAGCCCCGAGCGAGGTCTCCTTTGTGGTGGAGTTCAACTCCACCGGAACCTTCACTTGGAACTGCATGGCCCCGTGCGGACCTGGGCCGATGTCCACCCCTGGGTTCATGACCGGGAGCATCTCGGTCGAGTGAACCTGGGCGAACGGGCGAGGCAGAGGGGTGGCATCCCCGGACGGGGTCCACGCCATTCGTTCTTCACCTCTCGGCCCCAACGCTAGAAGCCTCTAGATGCTCAGGATAACGCGGACCCCGCCCTGACTTCTCTTGGAAGCCGAATGCGGCGACCGGAGAACCATGTCCGACACACAAGTCCAAGATCCGTTGGAAGAGCTGCAGCGAGAGAACGAGGTCACCCAGGGGCTGCTCGAGCGGATCCTGGAGGAGGCGCAGGGCCTCAAGGGGGGCAAGGACGTGCCCCCGGGAGAGGTCTCCGAGGGACTCCGGCTCTTCGACCAGTACCGGCATCTCCACATCGGGCGAATGGACGTTGATCTCCAGGCGGAAGCCAGGCCGGTCGCGATGTCGACCTGCTTCGAGCATCTCGACAAGATGCCGAAGGACCACGAAGAGGTCTCCCGCTTGCTCGAGGCGGCGAGGGGGGAGCTCGGACGCTACGAAGCCGGCGCCACGGGGGCACGGGATGCCCTCGCTCGAGCCCTGGAAGCGCTCGCCAACCACACGTTCGAGGTCCGGACCCACGAGGGCGACTACGCGCTCTCGTGCCTGGTCACCGCTCTGCCCGAGGAAGCTTCGATGCGGCTAGCGGAGAAGTTCGACAGGGACCAGAGCAAGATCGCGGACCTCGACGCGCACATCCAGAGGTACCTGGCGACTCCGGTGGGCGAGGCGGGCTCCACTATCAAGGTCGGCTGCGCCCACTCCGGATGCGCCTCCAAGTCCCAGGCCCGGGTCGTGCCGGCCACCGACGGACGTCTCGGGCTGATCCTGCCTGCCGGGGGGTGGCAGGTCGCTTCGCAAGAAGTGCAACCACGCGCGGAGGGCCGGGTCCACGTCCACCTCCACTTCCACTGCCCTGAGCACGCGACGGTTTTGGTCTCGGGGGAGCAGACGCCTTCCTCCGGCCTCCTGGTCTGGGCGGACGATGGCGGTCGCACATCCTCCGCAGACACCTCCGGGACGGCCTAGCGCCGGTCATTCCGTGGGGGCCAGCGCACCTGAGGTGTGAGCATGGCCACAACAGGGAGGCCCGGCACGGAGCGCACCGACGAGGGCTCCGCGCCGCAACCATCAAGAGTAGGGCGGCGCCGGCTCGATCGGCCGCTGTGGCAACTCTTGAACACCCTGGCTTGGGTCCTCCTCCCATTCGTGGCAGCCATCGGCATTCTCCATCTCGTGCTGAGGAGTCTCTGGAGTAGCCCCGTCCTTCCAGCGCATCGTGGGCGTGAGACTCCATGGGACGCATCTCCGCCCGTGCACCGAGTTCCGTCGAACTGACCTGGGGGGCACGGCTCGCACGGACGAACCCTCTAGTGCGACGCGTCAACGTGCTCGACCGCCTCGACCTCTTGAGCCGAACCAAGGAGGACGAGAACCATGCCCGAAACGGCCGTTCACGATCCAGTGCAGGAGCTGCGACGAGAGAACGAGGTCCTCCATGAGCTGCTGGAGAGGTTCGAGGCGGAGGCCAGCGTACTTCGTAGTGGTAAGGACGTGCCGCCCCTGGAGGTCGCCGAGGGTCTCCAGCTTCTGGACGATTACGTTCGAATCCATGTCCAGCGCTTGGATGACGACCTGCGGCAGGCGGCGAGAGAGATTGTGGTCTGGCCATGCTTCGAACACCTCGGAAAGCTCCTCCGGGACCGCGACGATGCATCCCGGCTCCTGGGGAGTGCGCGTAGAGCGCTGGACCGGTACGAAGCGGGCGCCGCAGGATCGCGGGCCGCCTTGACAGAGGCTTTGGATGACCTCTCGAGCCGGGACGACGAGATCTCGCTGTATGAGATGGGCTCCCCGCTCTCCTGCTTGGTTGCCGCTCTCCCCGATGACACCTCGAAACGCCTCGCAGAGAGGTTTGGGGACAGCCAGGACGAGGTCGCGGACCTCGAGCGACACATCCGGGAGTTCCTCGCGACCCCCGCAGGAGCTGCCGGGTCGCGGGTGAACGTACGCTGCTCCCAGACGAACTGCACCGCGTTCGGCAGTGCACGCCTCGTGCTGGATCATGCTGGTCGGCAGGGAATGGTCGCCCCCGAGGGTGGCTGGAGAGTTGTCTCCCAGAAGGTCAAGCTGGGCGGGGATGGCGTAGCCCGCGTGCGCCTCGACTGCCTGTGCCCGCAGCATGAGGACCCCGGCGATACGCTCGAATTGAGGCTCGTCCCCCTCGCGGCCTGCGCCGTGGGAGGGGATGGGACAGGGGACGCAGGTGCGAAGGCTCATTCTCGGCCCCTCGCGAAAGCGACTTCACATTCCCCGCTGCTCCGACGTTGAGAGTGAGGTTGGGCATCTCCCGGGGTCCTGCACCAGACGGGCCGTCGTTCCACGGTTCGTAGGGCCGGACAGGTAGGGGGTCGCTCACGTACGGGGAGAGTCTCCCGAGCCGATCTCGGCCCGCACCTGGAAATCGAGTTCTGCCCCCGTCCCCACATCAAGCCCATCGTTGAACCAAGGGTAGAGTAGCCCCTCCTCGCGCGTGTTGTGTGCCCAAAGGACATTCCGCAGCGCGGTCCCCGCATCCTCCAGCGAGGGGGTCCCCCGCTCGACCTGGTCCATGAAGCGCTGAAGCATCGCCCTGATCTCCTTGTGTTCGTCCAGGAGAAGCCCCACGAGGGGCCGCTCTCCGGGCCCTCCGCGCGCTTCGAAGTACGGGAAGAGCAGGTCCTCCTCGACTTGGATATGGCGGAGAAGTCCGTCGCGGAACTCCCGAAGAAGAACGGTCGCCTGTGGTCGCTCGGAACTCCATTTGGCGAGGCCCGTGTCCCACAGCTCGTCCAACCGCTCGTGGTCGGATTCCATCCGCCTGCCTAGGGGCGAATGCCCCGGGGTCTCCTTCAGCGGTCCTTCCACGCTCATGATGGCTCCGGGCGGGTGGGGCTCACCTGGAGCACTCTTCGACCAGCTCCTTCAGGACCCTCGCGTTCGAATAGCGGGGGTCCTTCGCCCCGAAGACCAGAGTAAGAGTGCCTCGCTCAGCCTCGAGGACCAGGTCTGCCACCGTCTCACGTTGGCGCAGGAGCTCCATCCGGTACCTTTCTCGGAAGGTTCGGTACCTCTTAGGATCGTGACCGTACCACCGCCTCAAAGCATCGCTGGGGGCGAGTTCCCTCCGCCAGGCATCGATCCTCGCTCCGGACTTCGTGACCCCACGGGGCCAGAGACGGTCGATCAGAACCCGTCGACCATCTGTGGGCGACGCTGGCTCGTAGACGCGTTTCATTCGGATCATGGCTGGTCCAGACGCCCGGGTCTAGTCGAGCCACGACATCGCCCGGGCGCCTCCCTGTCTGCCAACGCTGCGGGCCCACTTGGGGAGTGCCTCTAGACGATTCGCCCCGATCCATCCTGCCACAGGCCATGGATGCTCCGCGCCGGTCTTATATGGGCCAAGGCGAGTTGGTTGAACGGATCTGGCACCGAGTATCTCGAGGATGCTGATGACGCCAGGAGCTTTCCCAAGGACCTCGGGCGTGGGCGCACCGCCGAAGACTGCGAGAGAGGGAGGCGCCCTCGCAGGCCGCTCCTCGGTGCTCTCCTGTCGCCTCAAGGTGACGCTACCCCCGACGCTCTGGCTCTCTGCCTTCACGATGGCGCACCCGGAGGTTCGGCTCGAGGTCCGGGACCGGATGGAGCTGGGAAAAGGGCTCACGCTTTTCGACGTCTCGGTGCAGTCCGAGAACGGGGAAGGGGGCTGGAGCGAGGAGCTTCGGCGGTTTACCGGGGTCAAGGACGTCGAACTCGTCGACGCATCCGAGGGCTCGGAGTCCTGCCGAGTGGTCTACCGAGGCAAAACCTTCATCCCCTTGCTGAAGGAGCTCAAACTGCTGCGGCACTTCCCCTTCCCCGTCCAGAACGGAGTGGCCACTTGGACGGTTGTCGGACCGGAGGAGCGCGTACGTGCTCTCCTGAAGGCCCTGGAGAACGATGCAGCCGGAGTCCAGGTCGATGCGGTGCACCATGGCCCCCTTCCCACCGCCACGTCGATCCTCACCCCTCGCCAGCAACAGATCCTCCGACGCGCGATCGCAGAAGGCTACTTCGACGTCCCCCGCCGGATATCCCTGACCGAGCTTGCGCCGAAGATCGGGGTCGCGATCTCGACCCTCTCGGTCACCCTTGCCGTCATTGAGAAGAAGATCGTCGAGCCCGCAGCAGGCCGCTGATCTTAGCGTCCTCTAGACGTCTAGGGTGAATGCCAAGACGGGTGGGCCGGTGAGACCGGGAGGAGGTCACGAGGATGTGCGACACCTGTGGGTGCAACAAGAAGAAGAAGCCGTAGCCCCGGAACAAGCGGGAACGGGGATCTGACGGTCTCCCTCGGGGTCCCAACTTGCTCTCCGTGGCCCAGTTCCTCAGCGACTTGTCCCGCGATCACCCCGGCGAGCGCCCGAGGGCAGCATGACCCAGGATGGACTGCCACATTCCACCCGCAGATCGCGGGCGAGTTGGAGCAGGCTGCGTTACCGGTGGGGTCGCAGGTCCTGGCACTACTCTCAGGGACATGGCCCGTAGAAGGCCCCGTGCGATGTCTGGGTGGCATGAGATACTGGCATCGATGTTCCCGTACAACGGGTGCCTCAGCATGCCCGAGGCGACCAGATCGAGCTGGAGCGGATCAGGGCGGCATTCGACCGGCAACCCCGCGTAGGGCTCGCCCTGGGCGCACGCGTGGTGAAGCGCCCGATAGCTTTCCACGATGCGCTGACCACCGTACACCCCAAGCCCATGCCAGATCGCGCCGTTCTCCGGTGAAGCCAGCATGTAGAGCGCGAACTGCGGCGAGGCCGGGGTCTTCCGATAGTCGAATCTCGCTAGGTCGTCCCATGAGACCGTGACATGGTTGTCGGCCTCACCCCTCGAAACATCCCTTCGGTCCACCTCGTTGGGGTACAACTTCCTTGACGCGTAGAAGACTTCGAGACGATCGGGGTGCGGGCCTTCCGGCCTGTACCTCCCCTGCGCGAGCCGCTTCGAGGAGGTTCCATCGATCGCGTGGGGGACGACCGGAAGGAATGTGCGTTCAGGCGTCACCGGGCGCCCCAGGAGCCGGTACACGCTATCGAGGGCGCTCGAGGACACATGCGTGGCGGAGATGAGCCGATGCAGCGGTCCGGAGGTGGATTCCGAGCTCAGAGTGGCAAGGGGCATGCGGAGAGCTGGGATGGCGAGGTCCATGTCCAACGCGGAGGACGCGTCCTGCAGCTGGTCGTACTTGACCGAATCGACCAGGCCGACGTAGCGTCGCGTCCCGTCGCCCTCCAAGCGTGCCTGGATGGTACCGGAGTCCTGCGGGGAGACCAAGGAACCGGAGTACTTCCGGAGGAACTCCGGGTCGAGGTGGAGGCCCTCCGACCTGACGAAGGTCACAGCTTTTGCGCTCTGGCCAGACTCGACAATGGACTTCCGGAGCGGGTTGATCGAGTAGCGGTCGGCTTCGATATCGTCGACATTGAGCAGGAACGGAACGACGGCCCCTCGAGGGGGGGTCTCAAGGGTCCTGGCCATTTCATGGATGTCCACGGCATCGAGGTGAAGGTGCGGATGGTGCGCGACAAACGTGCCCGTGACCTCGAGTAGGCGGGAGATGACGATGCCCTGCAGCTCTTCCAGGGTGAGCTGAGGGTTGGCGTACTCGACGGAGGTGCGGAGCAGGAACGCACGTTGATCGACCCTGACCTCCGAGCGGTGTCCATCCCGGAAGGTGAACATCGGGACCTCCCCCGGGTGTCCGAATTCCCCCGACCGCACCCGGGCAGCGAGCGCATCGATCGCGGGACGAGAATCTCGGAAGAACGTCTCGATCAGGGCCTCCGACGGCCTTTCCACTTCCATAACTCCTCCATCTCGCGGTAGCCTCTCTCCATCCATCAGTCCCGCCCCGAAACGATTCGTGGCGTGTGGGAACCGAGCGGCTTGGGATGACGCGGCGCCGAGGACAGACCGAACCCCCTAGCATGGTACCCGATACGTCCAAAGTGTCTGGTCTCCATAGACCCATGCCGGAGTTCTATACGGGGGGCGGTGACTGGGGTGAGACGAGCCTCGCCGACGGGACTCGGGTGGGGAAGGGTTCCCCGGAGATCGCCCTGCTCGGTGGTCTAGACGAACTCAACGCCCATCTCGGGCTCGCGAGGACTGTTCTCGGGACCTCGTGCTCCGACGTCGTTTCGGTCCTCGGGCGGCTGCAGGACCAACTCTTCACCTTAGGTGCCGAGCTCGCGCTCCCGGTCGGTGTCAGGGACTCCACCCCCCAGATCACCATGTCTGAGGTGGTCGAGATCGAGCGGCACATCGACCGGTTCTCCACGCCGTTCAGCGCTCTTCAGAGCTTCGTGGTCCCGGGGGGCTCGCACGGGGCGGCGCAGCTCCACGTCGCACGAGGGGTAGCCCGGCGGGTCGAGCTTCTCGGAGTGGCCCTCTTCCGGGATCGACCGGTTCGACACGAGATCCTCGTCTATCTGAACCGGCTGTCCTCGCTCCTATTCGTGCTCGCTCTCCACGTCAACCGCAAGATGGGGTTCCCAGAGTGCCCACCATCCTATTTCCCCGCCGATACGCGCCGATGGGATGATTCCTCTCCCGCCCAGGGGGTTTTTCATGACCAGGTCGAAGCAAAGATCGTGTAGACGTCGGCGAGCCGTCGGGGAGCTACGCCACGCGAGGGATTGGTCCTTCCTCAAGGCCGCCCGACATCCCTCGCTGCCTGCGGTTTGGGTCGCGGGCTCGCAGATCCTCGCTTTCGATCGGGGGCTGGAGGGTCTCCTCTCTGAGCCAGCGCGGGGATCACTTCGCCGAGCGCGCGATCATCGGAGACCCTGCCCGACGGGAACGGACGAGGTTCTTGTCCAGGTGTTCAGAGTGTCCACCCTCCCTCGAGTGCGGTCCCGCCGGGGAAGAGCTGCAGCGCATGGCCACTGGACGGCGACCCACCTGCTGGTCAAGCGTTCCCCAAGCCCGTCTGCCACCCGCTTCCCGCCCCGATCGATGCGCCTCCGCCATCGACCGCGAGGGTTGTTTCGAAAGGGGTCGAGCGGAACCCCCGAGTCTCCCCAGCGTAATCCGACCCATGTCTTCTTGTCCGGGAGGAGCTCCGCCCCAAGTCCCCTCTTCCACGTTGACCATCCCTGGACGATCGACGCGTTTCGTGAACGGGCCCGCGACCCTACGGCGCTACCACGGAAGCTCCGACGACAGATCTTGAGGCTCTTCTCTCAAAGGTCTGGAGCGAGGCGCTCGCGCCCTGACCGCTCGGTGGTGCCTGGACCGATGCATCACGGGTGGTCCTCGGACCTCCCCCCTAGACCTTTCGTTCGACAGCTCATCGGCCCTGGAGGCCTGCCTTGGGCAGGAGAGTGAAGGGCCATGACCGGATCATCCGTGGCGACGGTCCACGAGGAGCACGAACTGCTGCGCGAACTTCTGAATAGGCTGGTCGCCCTTTCCGCCGACGGAGAGGGCGAAGGCACGCTCCCGGTCAATGAGCTGCAGAAGGGGCTGTCGCTGGTGGTCGACTACCTGAACCTTGTCCATCCGGACCCGAAGGGCGTTCACGAGCTCACCCGGGAGCGAGCGGAGAGCCTTGCGCGCAACATTCACGACGCGGATACTCCGAGCCTTCACGCTTCCGGCGGGTTCCGGGAATCGATCAGGGACACCGCCCTCTTCGACCTTCGGATGCAGGACTGGGAAGAGAACCCCGTCTTCTCGCCGCCCCCCGGGCCTATCATCCCCTCCCTGTACCCCATGCGCCCCCATCCTGATGGTTCGCATCGTCCCGAGGTCGAAGGAAGGATCCGAGCATTCCTGGCGCACCCCGTGGAACATCTCGAGCAATCGCTCGAGATCCATTGCGCCCACCCGGAATGCGGATCGACCACTGAGCTACGCACTGTGGGATCGCCCCACCAGTGCTATCTTCTACGGTCGCCCTCCGGTGGATGGACCATGTGCCGGCGGGAGCCTCGGCTCGAGAACGGTGGGTTCGTGATCCCGGTCCAGTTCTACTGTCCGCGCCATTCTCCTCCCTCTCAGGTAGATCTGATGGGAGCTGAGGTTCCCGGGACATCGGGTCCGATACCTTCGATGCCCTGAAACATGACGTCAGGAGCCTGGTGTGTCCGCAACGGAAGGTGGCAACCATGCACATCCGATTCCCCCTGCACAGACCGCATCCGACCGTTGACCTTAGCCCTGATCCGGAGCAGGAGCCTTCGAGCCTCGAGAACGTGGTCGTGGCCGACGACCCCCGATGGCAGGAGGTCGAAGAATGGCTGACCGACCTGGGCGACCGACGGGCCAAGGACCGGTTCCGATATCGTCGCTCCTCCGGAGGGAGCGTGAGACACAGACCACCGAAATGGGCCTTCCGAGCTCGGTCGAAGGCTTAGCCGCCTCCCACCTCGGAGCCGGTGCACGACGCTCGGCCCGGACCGAAAGGGAAGGAGGGGCGAGCGACAGAGCTCTTCACGGGTCGTCTTGGTCGCCTCAGCGACCTTCGTCCTGAACGCGAGAGACGGCGACTCTGCGAGGAGGTGAAGGTCAACTCGACCCGTTCCATCCTTGAGTCGATACGCAGGACAGCCCCCATGGGCAGGGCGCGTCCCCCACGTCCTGCCCATAGCGGTTGGTAGAGGGTAACGACTTGGGTGCCGCGGGAGACAGGGAGGGGCTGGTGGTAGTGGCTCGCCTCGGTGACACCGAACAGCCGATGAGTCTCTGTAAAGAACACTCCGCCGACCGTGCTTGGGGCAAGCCCGTGTTCGGCTAGCCCGCGCGTCGTAGCCTCATCCGGTTGGAGGTAGGTCCACAAGACCGACCGATCGGCTTCGGTCATGGGCCTCGTGTCCGAGACCGTAACCGGGTCGAGATCCTGGGGCGTTGCGCCCGGACCATGCTCGAGCCAGGTGCGAACCTCGTAGGGGGCTGGTGCTGCACGGCCCGGGCGTACGAGAAGGACGAGCCGAAGACACCAGCCAAAGCCGGTGAGAAGGATGGCGGACCCGCCCCACCATGCATACTGGCGATCGACCGCCGTCCACGGAGCTCCCAGGAGTTCGAGGCGCCACGCCCGGGAGCCTTCTCGGGAGGCCGCGACGACGGCATACCGAGACTCGGGTTGGTCGGGCCTCGATGGTTGGAAAGGAATGGGACCGACTCGGTCGTGCCCGTTCAGGGCGGTGTCTCTTACGATGCTGCTCCACTCTTCTCTCGGCTCCCAAGGGACCCGGGATCGGGATGGGTCTCCCCGAAGTCGCCACATCGAGCCCTCCGCCACGGAGCGCGGTTCATCCCTCGTGCATGCCTCGGAGCACGGCAGCCTGAGCGCGAAGAGAAAGGAACCTGTCCAGGAGAGGGAGGTAGTCGCGCTCCTCCTTGTCCAGGTGCAGGAGCAGGATACCTTCCAGCTGGATGGCGGCACGGGAGAGCTGATGCTCCAGTGCGACCTTCCTCGGACCCCGCGCGTGATCGATCCGACCCACCAACCGACCGATGATCGCCACCAGGCCGACGATCCGTTCATGGTCGAGGCTCATGGTCCGGGTCGCGGTGCCATGGGCCTTGATGATCGGGTCTACCGCTGGGTAGAGGGCGGCCTCCTCCCCCTTCGCGTGGGGGACGAGCTCGTCGACGAGGAATCGGTGAAGGGCGTGGCCCGCACCCTTGGAGCGACCCGATCCCACCCGGCTGGTGAGGCGGGAGAGCTCGGACCGCAGCTGAAGATGGTGGCGGTGGACCGCCCGCACGAGGGTCGCCATGAACCTACTCCCTCGGTGCGTTCGTACGAGGGGGGCGCCGGAAGCTGACGGAGAGACGGTTCCATCCGTTGATGGCCACGATCGCCCACGTCAGGTCCACAAGCTCCTTCTCGGAGAAATACTGACGCGCGCAGTCGTAGATCTCCTCCGGAACGTGGCCTGCATCCAGGCGGGTGACGGCCTCGGTCCACGCCAGGGCGGCCTGTTCCCTCGGCGAAAAGAGGCCGCTCTCCGCCCACGCCGTCAGGAGGTGGATCCTCGTCTCGGACTCCCCCGCCTCCAGGGCTTCTGGAATGTGGAGGGAGAGGCAGTAGGCGCACCCATTGAGCTGAGACGCTCGGATCCTGACCAGCTCGAGCAGGCCCATGCCCAGGCCGCATCCGTCCACGTACCGCTGAAGAGCGATCTGCGCGTCGCGGGCCCCTTGGGCATACAGACCATAGTCGATCCGCCCCAGTCCGGAACTCCCCTCGGCCCGGGCGGAGCCCGGTTGCCCCCCTGCGAGGGCCTCCCCTCTCGTTCCGGCCGAGGCCTTGCTTGGAACCCTCGCCGACTGGCTCGATCTTTCCGCTGCCCGGACTTTCGCCATGGTCCTCTCTCCGTAGTCAGTGATGGACCCGTCCGCCTTCAGCGGTCGTGCTAGACCTTTCGGAACGCCCCGTCTCGACCCCGAGCGAACTCTAGTCCACCCCCCGTGCCCGTGTGACTGGCGTTGCGCCCCGGTTCGTAGGTTCGCTCGAAACGATTCCGTGGAAGCTCCATCCTCCTCCACTGAATCCCAACCATGAATGGCCCGAGCAGAGAGTTTCCCCGCCTCGGGTCCTTCGTTCTTGCTGACCCCACGGGGCCCTTTCCACCTGGGCCGGACGGTCTGGGCCTTGCGCAGGCGACCCCACAACCGGATGGACCTCTGGGATGGGAAGACCTACCGTCGACTCATGCTGATCCAGGGACAGCCAGCGAGGGTAGAGGTCCGGTCCCTGGATGGAAGGCCGGGTGGTCCCCTCTCGGTACAAGTCATCGGTGTGCCTGCGACACGGGAAGTGCAGGCAGAGGCTTCTCGCGCCCTCGAAGGGTTGTTGGGGGTCCACATCGACCTCGCTCCTTTCTACCGACTTGCACGAAGAGACCCAAGACTCCACGAGCTGGTCCTTCGGTTCAAGGGTGCCAAGCCGCCACGGTTCCCGTCAGTTTTCGAGGCGCTCGCCAACGGGATCGCCTGCCAACAGCTTTCGCTTAACGTGGGGATCGAACTCCTGAATCGGCTGTCCCAGGCTTGCGGACCTTCCCTCGAGAAACGCTCCAGTACAGAGCACGCGTTCCCGCGTCCGGAGGACGTCTTGAGGTTGGACCTCCTCCGACTTCGCAAGATCGGGTTCAGTCGGAAGAAGTCCATGGCGCTTCGCGAACTGTCGCGAGCGGTGGACAAGGGTTCCCTGAAGCTGGATGCGCTCGAACACATGGACAATCGCTCTGTCGTGGAACTCCTCGATGCCATCCCTGGGGTCGGACGATGGACGGCCGAGTACACCCTTCTGCGGGGCCTCGGACGGCTGGACACGTACCCTGGGGACGATGTGGGCGCTCGAAATCGACTGGCCCGGTGGCTTGGTCGAAGGGATCCCCTCGATTACGAGGGGGTCACCGCGGTGACCCGACGCTGGCAGCCATTTGCGGGGGTGGTCTACTTCCACATGCTCCTCGCCGGCCTCTCGGATTCGGGTGTGCTGGCATGACCGGGCTCACCATCTACACGGTAGGCCATTCAACAAGGTCCTCTAGTGAGTTCCTCGCCCTGCTCAGGGCGCACGGCATCCGTAGGATCGTGGACGTCCGCACGATCCCACGGTCCCGTCACAATCCCCAGTTCGACCGCGACAGGCTCTCCCGGTCCCTGAGAGCTGCCGGGATCCACTATCGACATCTTCCAGGGCTGGGAGGCTTGCGTCGGCCCCGACGGGATTCGATCAACGTCGCCTGGAGGAATGCAAGCTTTCGGGGTCTTGCGGACTACATGCAGACCCCGCAGTTCCAGGTGAGCCTCGACCGGCTGCTCCTCCTCGCTCGGGGGGAGACGGCGGCCGTCATGTGCGCGGAAGCAGTCCCCTGGCGGTGTCATCGTTCGTTGATCGCGGACGCCCTACTCGTTCGGGGGGTCGCGGTGCAGGAGGCGGCCTCCCCATCGAAGACAGAGCCACACAAGCTTACCCCCTGGGCCAGGGTCCAAGGAACGCAGGTCACCTACCCCGCGACTTCGATTGCAGAACGGGCGTCGTCGTGGCGAGGCGGCGCTGAGCGGAGAGCCGTCAACCGAGGTCGGACGAAGGGTTCCTCAGGATCGTCGCGGCGACCTCGTGTTCGGAGACCTGGCGACGACGGTCGATGAGCCGGTCCCGTTCCTTGACGAGCTCGGCGAGCAGGCGCTCCTTGACCTCCCCGCTCGAGAGGATCCCTTGGCGATACCTCCGGGCGAGGTCCGCACCTTCGTCGGGGGAGAGGAAGTGGGCGCGGAGGTAGCGGCATGCAACGTCCTGCTCGGGGTCTCCCCCCACCCGCCGATGTTCCTCAAGGCTCGCGCCTCCTCCGCTGAACGCCAGTCGAACCTTTCTTCGAAGGGTCGGGAGGTCGTCCCACAGGCCGATGGCGTTGCCCTTGGACTTGGACATCTTCGTCCCATCCAACCCGGGGACGAAGCCCGCGTGGAGCACGGCCGGCTTCGTGTAGTCAAATCGTGCCGCGAGGTCGCGTGCGACCCTGGCGTGGCTGTCTTCATCGGGCCCGATCGGGACGAGTACTTGCTCGAACCCGAACGTGACCATCGGCAGCAGGATGTGCGCAGACTGGACCGCGGGATAGAAGTAGAGACCGGGGTTCTCTTGAGCGGTGTAGCCGTAGACTGCCCGTACCTCGGAGAGGGTCAGCCTGCGGGAGAACCGCACGGCCAGGTTGTAGATCTCGGTGTAGACCTGGTCAATGAGGACGGAGGTCCTCGTGGGGTCGAAGCCGTAGGCCAGGAGTTGGGTGGCCAGCGAGAGGGCGTTCTTCCGTGCCTGTTCCTGGTCGGAGACCTTCCCCGAGAGGTAGCTCTCGTCGTCCGAGATGGGGACGAAGACGTGGACACCGTACGCCTCTTGGAAGAACCGGCAGGTGTCAAGGACCGCACGATGTCCCAGATGAAGATCACCCGAGGCGTTGAGGCCCGAGACGATGGCACAGCGTCTCCCGCTGCGCAAGGCCCGAAGGAAGGAGTCTAGGTCTCGGTGGGTGCGAAGGAGACCGTTGCGGAACCCCGGGAAATCCGGAAGGTCTTCGATATCCGAGAGGCGGGAAGCCCCGAGATCGCGGACGAGCCGTTCATTGTCCTCCTCCAGGGCACGGAGATCCATCGGCTTCGCCCACGACCAGCCAGCGAGCCACCTCCCCGTGTCCGGATAGGAGGCGGATCACACCCTCAAGCTGTCGAGGAGAGGGGCAAGGTCGGGGAGGGGGGTCCCCCTCGCATCACGGATGGGTTGGGCCGCTGGTGGCACTGCTCGGTAGAACGGGATGCGCCGAGCGATCCGGTCCGTGTAGGGAGCGATGGCGCGGTTCTCGAAGAATACCCCGATGGGGAGGTCCTCTCCTGGGTCGGTGACCTTCTCGAGAGCCGCTAGGAGCTTGCGGTTCGCGAACTCGGGGCTCGCGTTCTCAGGAACCACGGGGTCCCATGCCGCC
>JAKBKR010000379.1 GCA_021832495.1 bacterium
CATCATCCCCGGGGCCGCGACCACCGCCACCTGGAACGTCAATGTGTACTTCTTCTACGACCCGACCACGAGCAACGCTCACCAATGGACCCACGATGACCTCGCCCTTTGGCAGGACCCCGAGAACCCCATGGACCTCAACTGCGCAATGAACAACTACACCGGAATCGAGGCCGAGTGCACCTCGGCCGCCGCCCCGTTCAATGGCGGATACTGTATGACCACGTCCATCAGCCCCTCCGTTTCCTACTATACCGACGACCAGTCCCTGTCCCAGATGTGGCCCCAGGCGGTCCCAGCCGTAAAGAACCAAGGCACTTGTTCTTACACCTCGACCGATGGCAAGGACAAGTGGGGCATGGTCTCGGCATACCCGCCCAGCTCGAACGTGTGTTATGAGTACAACCAGTACTGCGCTTCGCTCGGGATCAAGGATGATGAGGCGAACCAGAACTCCGTGAAATGGGCGTACTCGTCCACCGTGACCACCCCGGCCACGGCAAGCTCCGCGATAGCCAGTTGGTACCAGCAGTACGATCTTTCCCTCTCACTCACGGGCGGTATCCTTTGCGTTGTCCCGGCCACCAGCACATGTCCAAACACCCTCACGGGTAGCAGCATCCCGACCCCGGATCCCGGATACCCGGGCACCATCGTCTACAATTCTTGTACGAATGTCATCCCCGCGTTCACAGGGGTCTCGAACGGCTGGCAGCAAGAACAACTCAACATCTCCCTGAGCCCGTCGATGAAGACCGGAAATTTCTACGAGTTCCGGATCGGGTTCGGATACGTCGAAGGTGACGGAAGCGGTTGCAGCAGCGGTTCTCCCATCGGGACCGGGTGGCAGATCGATCAGTTGAAGGTCCGGGTCTCCAGCCCCAACACCGTCCAACCCGCCCTCTCCCTCCACATGGGATGCACCAATCTCGGCTATGGGATACAGATACCGAATTCCTGCGCTGGTCAGACTCCCGGGAACGACACCTCCCCGGACTATTGGCATATCGAGAATGCTGCAACGCTCGCGAACCAAGGGATCTCCGGAACCCCGTTCCCGGGAGCTTGGGTGGATGCCGGCACCTATACGAGCCCCTACTGCCCCAACGGAGGCACTTGCCTGAGCTTTGGGCCCAACATGTGGGACTCCCTCTATTCGCCTCCCATCGACCTGGTCAACGCCATCAGTGCTTCCCTGGTGTTCAACTACGTGTTCTCCCGACAGGTGGGTGCGATGGACCCGAGCATGGCGTTCGTGGTCCAGATATCACCTGACCTCTCCTCGGGCCAGCGGGTCTGGTCCCAGGTATTCAGCGCGGAACAACAGAACGATGTGACGAGCTGGGACCTTGGTTGGTGGCACAATGTCACGATATCCCTCAACAGCTTCGTGGGACAGGTCGTTGTGATCCGGTTCCTCACCATCACTTCCGGCGGGTCCGACTGCGGTTGCGATACGCCCGCGGCGTTCCCGACAGAGGACCAGAATTACGGCATTAACCCCACGAGTAACTGCGTGGGCAACTGCTACGGGGAGTCGGCCGCCGTCCTCTCCGGTGTCTTCGTTACAGGGAACACGTCCATTTCGTCCACCGGTGCCACCATCAACCACCAACACTCGATCCCAGGACACCCCCTAGTCACGCTGACGTCGTCCCCCATTGGCACGGGGGAAAGCCCGGAAGACTCGCAATACATCATCCAAACCTTCGAGCACCAAGAATTCATCTGGCAGGCGCTCCTACAGAGCGCTTCCCTTGTCGGGCAGACCTCCTGCCTCGGGCCCGTGACCGACACCTTGCGCCTTGGACTCTCCTCACCGGGACATGATCCCTTGGGATGTTTTTCCTCGGTCACTGGACAATCTACCTCACTCCCTGATCCCTCAGGAGGACAAGCCGCAGCGCCCGCACCACAGACCACACTGTCCAGCCCGCGACCGACCCGGTCCTTGAACTGAAGGAGGGAGGACCCGGATGATTTTGGACCATCCGGGGCCCATTGGCTCGGGAATCGCCTACACCATGCTCCTTCTTGGCGTAAGTCGGGTCCACACTCTGGGACAGCTTCTCGGCTAGACCCCCCCGCCCCACTTCACTGTCCTTTCTCGGCTTTGTTAAAAGATCGCCTCCATAGGTCGAACTATTTACAGAACCCCCGAACCGTTTACACGAAGGCCGGGGCGACCCCATGCTCGAACATTTCATGGACCACCACGGACAGGTTGTAGCAGATGAGCTTGCACAGGACTTCATTGACCTGGGCGGTGGTCGTCCGCGACCTGATGTATTCCCCGAACTTCCGCTTGAGGGCGCTGAACACGGATTCCACGTTGGACCGAAGATGGTAGTGCAGGTCGAACTCTGCCCGGTTGGCTTGGAACAGGTGGTACGCCTTGTGCCATGCCGGGGAACCCCCCGCCGCGCTTATCGAGTTGACCTTGAAGGGAATGTAGGCATCGAGTTTCAGATCATCGGCAAGCGTGTAGTTGTCGCGGGAGAGATAGCCCTTGTCCGCGGTAACTATAGCGGGGTGGAACCCTGCGGCGAGGGCCGACCTGAGAAGCGGCTCAAATTGAGGGGCATCGCCAGAGGCCACGTCGCTGACGATGGCCGAGATT
>JAKBKR010000015.1 GCA_021832495.1 bacterium
ATGAACTGCCAAACTTACGTCTAGGATGCTTGACCTCACCCCGCGAGCGATTCCTCCCGTGGCGAACGGTCGACGGAAACGAGATCGCACCGAAAGGCAGCCTCGAACTTGAGACCCTGATTCGAGGGGTCTTCGACAAGCAGCGCCTACTCGACCTGCTCCGTCACTTCATCGTCTTTGAGGACGATGGAGGGACTATCTCGAAGAAGGTCGCGGCGTATCACCAATTCCACGCAGTCAACCGCGCCGTCGAGGCAACAGTCAGAGCAGCATCGGAGAAGGGCGACAAGCGGGTGGGAGTCGTCTGGCACACCCAAGGCTCGGGTAAGAGCCTGACGATGGTGTTCTACGCCGCCAAGATCGCGCGGCATCCTACCCTCGCGAACCCGACGCTGGTAGTCCTGACGGACCGTAACGACCTCGACGGGCAGTTGTTCGGGAAGTTCTCGGTGTGTCACTCCCTCCTTCGACAGACTCCCGTTCAGGCGGATTCCGTCGAGCATCTCCAAGACCTGCTGAAGGTCGCCTCGGGCGGAATCGTGTTCACGACCATCCAGAAGTTCCGCCCTGAGAAGAAGGGCGAGAAGTTCCCGCTGCTCTCTGAGCGACGGAACATCCTCTTCATCGCGGACGAAGCGCACCGAAGCCAATACGACTTCATCGATGGGTTTGCCCGCAAGGTCAGGGAAGCGCTGCCTAACGCGTCGTTCCTCGGTTTCACAGGGACGCCCATCGAGAAGCACGACAGGAACACACGAGCCGTATTCGGGGACTACATCGACACCTACGACATTCACCGTGCCGTCGAGGACGGGGCGACGGTCACAATCTACTATGAAGGTCGGCTCGCCAAACTCGAACTGAAGAAGACCGAGGTCCCCCATATCGACCTCGAGTTCGAGGAGGTCACCGAGGGTGAGGAAGGAACGACCAAGGAGGGCCTGAAGCGGAAGTGGGCCCAGCTCGAAGCGATGGTCGGGACGCCCGAGGGCTTGAGCCTCCTCGCGAAAGACCTTGTTGCCCACTTCGAGAAGCGGCTGGAAACCCTCGAAGGGAAGGCAATGGTCGTCTGCATGAGCCGCCGTATCTGCGTCGACCTGTTCAACGAGATCGCAAGGCTCCGTCCGTCCTGGGTTGACGCGGACGATCAGAAGGGGTCGATGAAGGTCGTCATGACTGGTTCGGCCTCGGACGGTCCCGAGTGGCAGGCGCACATTCGGAACAAGCCGAAGCGGGAGGCGCTCGCGAAGCGGTTCCGTGACCCGAACGACCCGTTCAAGATCGTCATCGTCCGTGACATGTGGCTGACGGGATTCGACGCCCCGTCGTTACACACGATGTACGTCGACAAGCCGATGCGAGGGCACGGGCTAATGCAGACCATCGCTCGCGTCAATCGCACGTTCAAGGACAAGCCAGGCGGCCTTGTCGTCGACTACCTGGGGATTGCTGACGAGCTGCGCCGAGCGCTTGCGGACTACTCCGCCGAGGACTCGAAGCGGGCGGGAGTGCCTGTCGAAGAAGCCGTTCGCCTGATGCGGAAGCACTACGAAATCGTCCGCGACATGTTCCACGGCTTCGACTCGAAACCCTACTTCGCAGGCACGCCCGACGAGCGACTCAAGGTCATTCCCCGAGCTATGCAGCACATCCTTGGACAGGAGGACGGCGAGAAACGCTACCTCAAAGCGGTAACCGATCTCTCGAAAGCATTCGCCCTTTCCGTTCCCGACGAGCGTGCGCTGGCGGTTCGAGACGAAGTCGGCTTCTTCCAAGCGGTCCGATCTGCGCTCGCTAAGGCAACGGTCGAAGGTCGAAAGACCCCCGAAGAGCTCGATAGCGCCGTTCGGCAGATCGTCTCGAAGGCGGTCGTCTCCGACGAGGTCGTCGATATCTTCTCGGCGGCGGGATTGAAGCGCCCCCAGCTCTCGATCTTCTCGGACGAGTTCTTGGACGAGGTGCGGCGGCTGCCGTATCGTAACCTCGCCCTTGAAGTGCTCCGTAAGTTGCTCAACGACGAGACGAGAACTTGGTCGAAGCGGAACCTGGTCCTCGGCCGCCAGTTCTCCGAGATGCTCGAAGCGACCATCCGCAAGTACCAGAATCGTTCCATCGACGCGGCCCAGGTCATTTCATCGCTCATCGATCTGGCAAAGTCCATGAAGGACGCCCGAGACCGAGGAGCCATGCTCGGGTTGACGCAAGAGGAAGAGGCGTTCTACGATGCGCTGGTCGCTGCCGACGAAACCGCGCTCGGGGCCTTGGGCGACGAGAACCTTCGGACCATAGCGCGGCAACTCGTCGAAACGGTGCGGAAGAACGTCAGCATCGATTGGACCGTTAAGGAGACCGTGAGGGCAAAGCTGCGGCTTTACGTCAAGCGGATTTTGAGGGAGCGGGGGTATCCGCCGAGCGGACAAGAGGCGGCGACGCAGACGGTCCTTCAGCAGGCGGAGTTGCTTTGTGCGGGGTGGACATGAGTTTGCCAGAGGAACGAGCCTTGGCAACGAGCTCCGCCCCGTCCGACCAGAAGAGCGACGGGCCTAATCCGAAGCCACCGCAAAGCTGGTCGGGGAAGGATTGGGAGGACTTCCTGAAGGTCGCAGGACCAATCGGAAAGTACCTCGTTGACGCTTGGAAGTGGAAGACCGAGAAGGAGGCCGAGCAGGGAGAGAAATGGGACCGACGCGTCCAATGGACCCTCGTCCTGCTCATGGGCTTTCTTGGCGGGATCGTGCTGCTCATGTCGTGGTTGGTGGTTATCGGCAAGGTGAGTGGAGATGCTCTCCTCTTCCTCGTTGGCGCGGTCGCGAGCTGGATACTATTTGCCACGCAGCGATTCCTGTTCGGTGGTGGTGAGAGTAACGAGGAAAGGCCGCTCCTCTGAAATCTAATGTTCACGAGTAAAGCACCATGGTTAGAGAGTTACTGGATCAGGTTGAACACGCAATAGACAGAGGAGATTACTTCCTGGCCCTGTTTGGAACGTTGTCCCTCCCTTCTATCTGCGGCGCCCTCGAATCCCAAGATGGGGAAGACCGGGACGGGAGATACGCGAATTGGTTCGATACTTGGGTTGGACAGAAGTACCACGGCTCGTTTACGGGAGACCAATGCTACTACTTTCGTTGCGCGATGCTGCACCAGGGAAGAGCAACCCATCCAAAACTTGGCTATGACCGAGTCCTCTTCTTGGAGCCTGCCTTCGCAACGAAGGCTGGACTTGTCCTTCATGACAATGTCCTAAACGGGGCCCTGAATCTCGATGTGGGCATCTTTTGCCGTGATGTAGTTGAAGCGGTCAAAGCCTGGCTTGTGAGCGCCGAGAGAACGCCTAACTACCAACGCAATTTCGAAAGGGCCTTCAAGAGATACGGGAACGGATTTCCACCGTTCATTGTCGGCGTCCCAGTCATCACTTCGGGCGGGCCAGTCACTCTCTCGGCCCCGAAGGCGGGCGCGGCTTTGCCAGCGATGCCGCGACCAGGGTTCAATCTCCATCTCAGCCTTTCTGCACAAGTATTGGCCAATGCGAGTGCACGAGCCCCTGACAAAGACCCCATGACTGAGGTCTCCAGAGTCGTTCGTTCCTTCTGTGAACCTTACTTCCGCTCTTGGATTGAGATCCTGCAAAGAGGAGAGACTCGACTCCAAGATGCGGAGTCGGGGACCGAAGTAATTGTCAAGAGAGATGACGTACGTCCAGCCATGATTCTCACGTTTGGCCCTAGGGAGAAAGCGCCCGACTGGCTGAAGGAGTTTCGGTTGGCCTCTGACCTCATCGTGCCCATGGAAAGGGCCTTTCAGTTTACCACGGCAATCGACAAGAAACTAGGCCGACCCGACCGATGGGGGACCGTAAACGAAATGGTATCGAAGATTGCCGAAGTGTCGTTCTCAGAAGTCCCAAGTCCGTAGAACATCCCCCTGCTCACATGATCAAGAGGTACGCCATGCACCGCGACCGAAAGTATCTCGTTGGGACCCGACGGGCGAATCGTTCGTCGTCATGTCCTCGTTCGCAAATCGTCCCTCGTCGGCCTCGGTAAGGAAGGGACCAAGCTCGCCGCTCGCCTGAAGCTCGGTAAGACCGCAGCCGCCGACCCCTCCCTCTTCATCGACTGGAAGAGGCGCCTCCTCGCGATGGGCCGCGCCGAAGCCAGTCGGCTGGGGCTGAGCTGGGATTCGGTCAAGAGGGCCAAGCGGACGCTGCGACGGACGGGAACGCTGCGAGACGGGCACGGCGGGCGGTTCCTGTCGAGGCTCAAGATCGCCCTTGCGACGGGCTGACCCTGACTGGGGGCGGCTGGAGACCTCCGTAGTATAGCGCCAAGCTCGGATGGGGGGGTGATACCAATGGCCCAAGAAGCCATACCACCCCAAGTCTCGGGGTAGTTCGTGCCGACCGGTCAGCCGCCGAAGACCTTCATCTCCGATCTGCGACCCTCGCGGGCAGCGACCATCGAAGCTACGGTCGTCCAACTTGAGCCGCCCCGTGAGGTGCCGGCCCGCAACGGTGGAAAGACGGTAGTGCTTGCGAGCCTACAGGAAGAGGCCGTACGCGAGGACCCGGAGGACGGAAATGCATGCTGAGAAATCACCGGGCTCGAGGGGCTTTCGCAGGAGCCTCACTTGGATGCTTCGTAGAAACGCCCCGGTTGCCGCGAGTCTCCGAGAACTGCTGGGTCCGGTAGATGGCGATGACCCAAACAACTCTCAAGCTATTATGGCGAGTGAGTCCGTGGACCCTTCGCTTTCGGGAATAGCCATCGATCAGTTCATTCGCTTCGAGTGCCAAAGAAGAGCCCCGCGCCACACCCACGTCGGGTTGGTGGACTTGGGGTGCTTTGATGTGTATCGCTTCAGTATGAGTGTCTCCTACGAATCGCCACGCGACGGTTCGCTTATCCTGCCAAAAAAGTATGGGAGGATGGTAAAGGTAGTCGACCAGCTGTACCTTGATGCGTCCCGAGAGCTCAAGCGGTTCAAACGATTGCGTCGGCCTACCGAACGCGACTTTAGACGAGTGGCTGAACTCTCTGTTCGGCTTGCCGCGCTAGAAAACACACAGGCAGGCGAGCCAGTCTCGATTGACGACATCAAATCGGCAAAGGAGGAGGTGGTTAGCGATGTCTTGGCGATGGTCGAGAAAATTCCGAGCGAGGGTATCCTTGGTTTCCCTTTAGGCGATGGGCTGTGGTTGAATCCTAATCTTGGTCGTCCGTACTCATTGATCACGGCCGCGATACCTGACCTTGTGATTGGCGACACCGTCGTCGATATCAAATCGACCGGGACTCCATCGTTCCCGCACGAAGCGGCTCAAGTCGTTGCATACGCTCTCATACTGAATGGGGTGCGTGACGGATTACAAGAGAATTACCTTAGGGGCGCGGGGTTTTTGGTGGATAGGACCCCCGAGATACGTAGGGTCGGAATCTACTGGGCGCGCTTCGGCGTTTGGCAATCAGCACCGCTCCATTACCGGCCCGGAGACCCGGCTTACCAGAAGACCGTACGAGAGTTGTTTCGCTTGAGTCTCTCGACGCTCATCCCCTCCAAGGGGCAGCCACTGAAGAGCCATGAGGATTGGTGGTGGCTGAAGCACTGGCGGGCAGCGGGGAACGCAGGGTTCCGAGCGGGACTCTTCGACTTACCGCACTCCTCCCAGACTGAGCACAGCGTGCACACGCAATTGGAGAAGATGGGCGAGTTTCGATCCGAGGCGGACATGATTGAGGCGGCCCTCAACACGAATCCCTACACGGCCCCTCACCCCGAGGCACGAACCCGGCCGACCGGGCAGGAGGAGGCAGAGACTGAACCTCGCCGCGCGCTTTCACCAAACCGGGCCGCAGAGCACCGACAGCAAGTGGGCCGGCCGTCACATTTAATGTCATGATACCATTCGAATGGGCGTGGGCCTCGTCCAAGTCGTCATAGCCGAGGGAACTGAGCGACGATTGCGGTTGGAGACCGTCCGTCGTTTCGGCGGAAAGAAGGGCGATCTCTCGAAGGCGGTCGAAGAGGCTGTCCTTCTTTGGCTTAAGGAAGGGCGCCCCAAATGAAGCCCCTCCTCCTCTCAGGCTTCGGCACCTCGCTCCGCGTAAGCGGCCGCACCCTCGAAGTCGATTGGCGGTCCGAGGGCCGCAAGGAAGCCTACCGACCCCAGCAGCTCCCCTTCGACTCGGTCGTCGTCGATTCCCTGACGGGCTCGGTGGGCTTCGAGGCGCTGAGGTTCCTCGCTATTCACGACGTGCCCGTGACGCTGCTTCGATGGAACGGGACGGCGCTTTCGACCATTCTGCCCCGAGGGCCTTCCAACGGGGAACTGCGAGTTGGTCAAGTTGAGGCGTACGCCGCCCCCGACCGCCGCCTCAAGATCGCCCACGAGTTCATCCGCGAGAAGGTCGCGAAGACGGCCTCACTTACCGAGCACCTCTCGAAGACCCTGCCCGTCGCTCCCGACCCCATCCGCGCCGAGATCGCCTCGGACCAAGGACGGACCCTCAACGACCTACGGGTCTACGAGGCGCGGGTCGCTCAAGCATGGTGGAAGGAGTTCGCGAATGCCGTTGACTCGATCTGGCCGAAGTCGTGCTTCGTGTCCCGCCGCTCCCCTCAGCGTTCGTGGAACAATTCGGCGGCCGACCCGACCAACGCGCTCCTCAACTACGGGTACTCGCTCTTGGAGTGCGCCTGCCGTTCGGCTATCGTCTCGGTCGGCCTGCTCCCCGAGATCGGGTTCGTCCATGAGGCGGCTCCCTCGAAGTTCCCACTGGCCTACGACCTCCAAGAGCCGTTCCGCTGGCTCGTCGACCTCTCCGTTCATGAAGTCCTACGGGACGGGAAGCTCAATCGCAAGCGCGACTTCATCGTCACCGAAAACTACCATGTCCGCCTTCGACCCACGGCCGCCAAGGTGCTTATCGAGCGGCTCTCGGCGAATATGAACCGCAAGGTGACCGTCGGCGCGCGCAACTACTCGTTCGAGACGCTGGTAACGGAGACGGCTCGGAAGCTCGCCAAGTACCTGACCGCGCCCAAGTCCCCGTTCGACCTGAGCTATCCATTCGCGGCCGAGGAGGCGGGCTACGTTGGCTCCGATCTCAAAGGGCGAGTCGCGGCCATGACCTACGCAGAGGCGCGACAGCTCGGAATCTCCAAGGCGGGGCTGTTCTACATGAAGAGGCGAGCGGCGGAAGGGAAGCCGCTTATGCTCTACTCGAAGGTAAGGGGTCGGCTGGCTTCGGGAGTTTCGAGCTCGTAACGGGTTTCGCTTTCGCCGAGGCCAGCTTGAGCGCGGCAGCTACCTCTCGAAGCGCCCTAGCAGCTCGTTCCTTCGTTTCTCGCGAGAGCTTGGTGCCCACGATCTCGCTGACCATATCAAGGACCGAACCCGCGACTTCGAGTCCTTCGCGAAGGGTCTTGCGGGAGCAGTCGTTGGGCAAGAGCACCTTTCCACCTCTCTGGTCGACGTACAATCCAAGGTTCTTGCGGTCGTTCGCCTTCTCAAGGGCGGTGAACAGGCTTGCGACCGCCTTCGCAGCATGCCCGCCTGTTCGCATTCGAATCTGCTGGAGCTCCTGCTCATGGAGCAGGTCGCCAAGCATCGCCTCTACCCGCTGACGTGAGAAGGACTTGGCCCTGGTCTTCGAGAGAACCCGATGAACGGGTGCGAAGAGCAGACCTTGAACTACGAGGCGGGCAACAAGCGAGTGCTTGAATCTGTGGTCGAAGAGCTGCTTCTCCGAGTACGTCGATATCCCGTTAGGGCTCTTCGAAACGATCCGATAGACCCCTTCCCCCGCGAGCTTGAAGAGGTATGCTTTGGCCGCCTCTTCGATGCTCAAGACCGCGTGCGAGTAGGCATGTCCCCTGCTCCCGCGCTTGCGCAGGGCCTCTGCGTCCTTGAAGTGGTCGACGGCGTTTTCGAGGCAGGCCCCAGCCAGCCTGAGGTAGAGCTTCCGACCCCGCATTCGCTCATGGGCAAGGCCGCGGACCTATTACTAGAACGCGGAGGAGCAGGCACCCGAGCACTCGTTCGAGTACTCGCCCAGCACTCGCCAGTGCTCGGTCAGCACTCGCCGGCATTCGACGGCCAGCACCGGGGATAGTCGGGAAGTATCTCGGTGAGGATGGGGGACCGTGGCCCGCCCGCGAGTCCCCGAGACTGTAAAGCGGGCCAGACGGCAACTCCGCCAAGCTCGCTATCGCAAGAAGCCGAAGGTGCGGGAAGCTCGCCGCCAAGCGAGCAAGACCTACTACGCGGAGCACCCAGACGAACTCAAGACTCGCGCGAGGACCCGCCAGATTCTCAAGGGCGACCCCGAGCGACTATCCAAGCTTCGTTAGCGTTTCCGAATCATCGGCCCACACGAACACATCCCGCCCGACGCGGGACTCGCGACGAAGAACGCATGCGAGACGAAGACGAACGAGCGGGCCGACCTTGCCTACATCCTAGAAAGCCGCTGGCCGAAAGCCGATAGCCCGTGGGGATTCGTGACGGGTTCCCCCGATCTGAGCGCTCTTCTCGGGCTGGGAGGTAAAGGAAACAACCTCGACCTCAAGGAGTTCATCCGCGACGAGATGCTTCGGCGCTTCCCCGACCGATATCCCCACCGCGAGGACTTGCCGAACGAGGACGAGGTTCTCCAACGGCACCTCGGTCCGCCCGACATTCGCGAAAGGGAGAAGCGGGTTCGAGAAGCCCGACTCAAAGAGCTCACCCCCGAATTCCAGTGTCCGAATGAGTACTGCGGGTACTTCGGCCCGATGATTCCGACGGGCAAAGGGCCGTACCTCGCCGAGAAGTTCACGACCCCAGAAGCAAGAGAGAAGATGGGGGTCTCCGCGACCGACCTGCTGTCTGGGCTTTACTGCCCTCAGTGTCGAGTGCTCGTTGTCTTCCGACCCGACGTGGACCTCTCCCCACCGTTGGGAGGAAACGACGCGCAGTTCCGATGCGAGTGCGGCTACGCAGGTCCGCTGGCGCCCGACCCCGTGACAGAGGAGTACAACTGCCCCCAGTGCGGCCTTGTCGTCGGTCAGACCCTCGAAGATCGGCCCGAGAAGCCGCTGAGGAGGGAGTCCTGGGAATAGCGTAGCCTGAAAGGAGTCCATTGGAGCGCCTCCAATGGACGACAACGAGCGCCAAGGACCGCCAGAGCAACCCATTCAGCCGACCACGCCCTGCCCCGACTGCGGCCAGTCGTTCAAGACGAACCAAGGACTCGCGGGACACTGGCGGCTCGCCCACTCGAACAGCACCCGCCGAGCACTCGACGAGCACCGACGGGCCCTCGACCAGCAGTCGGTCGAGCTCAAGAGGAGGGAAGGGGCCGCGAGACGGGCGGAAACCGAGGCGGCCCGCCGCGAGCGAGCCGCGCGAGATATCGAGGAGACCCCCGAGTCGGAGCGGATAGGGCGCATCGTCGCCCGTGAGATCGCCTCTCTACCCGAGGTCACTGAGGAGACCATCCTCCGAGTGAACGGCCGCGACTACCGAATCGAGGACGGGCGACTGACGCACCTCTACTTCCCCGACGGGGAGAAGACCGATTTCGAGGACGGCCAGTGGTTCCAGTTCGGGGGACGAGCCTACTGCGTCCGAGACGGCAATCTCCGCTCGGTTCGGCCGTCCGCAATCTTGGCCGAGTTCCTCGATGAGGAGGAGTGAGCCTTGCCGCGTCGATTCTCGCGGACCTACTCGACTTTCGCGGACTGGCGGTCAGCCCAGCCGAGTCGCTCGAAGTACGTCGCCTCCATCGAGCGGCGGCATGCCCGATACCCGTCCGCGACCCTGAGCCAGCTTCGGCGGCACCCTCGTTCGGAGCAACTGCCCCTATCGGGGCTCCGACGTGCTCCCCCGTCGCGCCTGCCACTCTCGGCGCTGAGCACACGGGAACGGCTCCAACGCCAGCGAGCCTTGTCCGTGCTCTCCGAGGTTCGCCGAGGAGAGGGTTCGCTGACGGCTCGGTCGTGGGCTCACGGAGTGTCTCGCGACTCGGTCCGAAGGGCGACGGGCGCGTTCCGCAAGAGGGGCGGACTTTGGGTCCCCAGTCGGAGAGATCGCGTTCAACGCTGGCTCAAGAGCTACGAGGACGGTCGGCGGGCCGAAGTCCTCATTGATGATTCGAGGACCGCGACCCTGCTCTCGAAGTACGCCCACGCCGTCAACGAGTATCTCCTCACGCGCGACCCCGAGGTCTTCCGCCCGTTCCGAGGTGTGACCTACCGCGACGCATTCGGAGCCGAGCACTCCTTCGAGACCGACGGCGCGTCGATTCTGGCCGCCGTTGAGCGGTCGGAGTCGGACTTCGGTTCCTTTGCGGACCTCTACGCGGAGCCTGAGGAGGCGGACGAAGCCGCATGAGCTCGGCGAACCCGTTCCTGGTCGTCCCCATCGCTCGGGCTATCGACGAAGCGCGCGAGCGCTTGGAGCATGGACTCGGCGAGGCCGCGGCGTGGGTCGAGCGCGTGCAAGCGGGAGCCGTCGAATCCGACCGATGCGCGATCTGCGAGCGGGCCGACGGACCCTTCGAGAAACACCACGTCGCGGGTCGGCTCAACTCGGCCCTCACGATTTGCGCCTGCCTTCGGTGCCACAGCCGACTTTCCGAACGCCAGAACGGATGGGACCCGCACTGGCAGGTCGAAGGTAACGCCCCCGCGGTCAAGGACGCGCTCCTCCTTCGAGGGCTGAGCGATCTCTGCGAGGAGCGGGCGAGGCACTTCGGGCCCGCCTACCATGAGCTCGCCAAGCGGCTTCGTGCGACATACGCGAAGCGCGCGAGGGAGGCGGTCGCGTGAGCGACACGCTGCCGTTGGAGGAGCCACCCGTCTTCGTTCGGGTCTTCGAGGAGCCGAAGCGGAAGGCCGCGAGGAGAGAGTTCCCAGAGGCCAAACCGAACGACCGATTGACGTTGGTCTTCGATACCGAGACGACCACCGACATGAAACAGGAACTCCGCTTCGGAGTCGCTCAGGTCTATGCGGACGGCCGACTCACGCGAACTATCGTCCTGACGGGGCAAGTCACGGGCACCGAGGCGAGGACGATCTCGGCGTGGGCAGAGACCCACCGAGCCGAAGTCCTTCCCCTCGAGCGATTCGTCGCGGAGGTCTTCCTGCCGCTCGCCGTTGATATGCGCGCGGTGGTCGTCGGGTTCAACCTGCCTTTCGACCTCTCCCGTATCGCGGCCGACTGGGAGCCGAAGAAGAAGATCGCGGGCAAGGACGCTTGGACGCTGTGGATGGTCCCACGGTCGAATCCTCGCTCGGCCTACATCCTTCGGGTCCGCATCCAACGGGTCGACTCGACGAAGGGGTTCATCGGGTTCACGGGGACGAAGGGACGGTATCGGAAGTTGCGCGGCGCCTTCGTCGACCTCCGAACGCTCGTCCATGCCCTCACGGGCGAGAAGCACTCCCTCGGCTCGGCGGCAGAGGCGTTCGGCTGCTCGCTCAAGAAGACCGAGACAGACTATCACGGTCCCGTCACCGCCCGCTACCTCGACTACTGCCTCAACGACGTAGCGCTGACCTTCGAGCTCTATGAGCGGTGCCGAGGGCGATACCGCGAGTTCGGGTTGACTGAGCACCCCAGCAAGGTCTACTCGCCCGCCTCCCTCGCCAAGGCCGCGCTGAGGGCGCGGGGAATCGTTCCACCTACGCTTCCCGCCGATCTGACGGGCCGCCTCATGGCCGCATTCTACGGGGGTAAGGTTGAGGCGCGGGTCGCGAGGCGCGAAGTCCCCGACGTAGCGGTGCTCGATTTCACGTCGCAGTATCCGTCGCTCTACTGCCTCCTCGGAGCCGAGCGGTTCCTAACGGCAAGAAGCATCGAGACCCGCGACGCAGCCGAAGAGGTCCGAGCGTGGGCCGTACGGTTGACACTCGAAGACCTGCTCAGGCCCGAGACTTGGCGCGACCCTCGGATGTGGTCGCACTTCGAGGTCGAGGCCGATGGAGACGTTCTTCCCATCCGCTCAACCTACTCGGGCTCCGCGACCGACTCTCCGACTATCGGGTGGAACTACCCAACGACGGAGGCGGGAGTGACTCTGCCCTACATGCTCCCCGACCTACTCGCGGCGAAGCTGCTCGGCGGGAAGCTCCCGAAGATTGTTAAGGCGACCACATTCGAGCCCGTCGGTCGGCAGGACCTCAACCCGATCTCGATTCTGGGCTCCGAGGTCGGGCCGTCGGACGACCTCGTTCGCACGCTGACCGAGGCGCGTATCCGCGAGAAGAAGGAGAAGCGGGCGGGGTGGGAGGCACGGGCTCTGGGACTCAAGATTCTGGTCAACTCGGGGAGCTACGGAATCTTCGTCGAGGTGAATCGAAAGCGGAAGGCAGGCGAGGCGACCGTTCACGGGCTCAACGGAGAACCTTTCGAGACCGAGGAGGAGCAGCTCGAAGAGCCAGGGAACGACTACTGCCCTCTGCTCGGCGCGACGATAACCGCGAGCGCTCACCTGCTCCTCGCACTGCTCGATACGGTCGTCGGCGAGGATGGGGGCGAGGTCGTCTACTGTGACACGGATTCCGCGTTTGTCACGCCCTCGAAGATCGCCACGAAGGTCGCCGAAAGGTTCGACTCGTTGAACCCTTACTCGGTGCCCGTGCCGCTCCTCAAGGACGAGACCGAAGAGAAGGCTCCGCGAGCAGGATACCAGCCGAACACGACCGACCCCCAGCCTCGGTTCTACGGGTTGTCGGCGAAGCGGTACTGCCTATTCGTCCGCGACAAGAAGGGCCGGCCCCACGTCTTCCGAAAGTCGGCCTCGGACCACGGGCTGGGGGTCTTCGAGGCTCCAAGTGAGCGCGGAGAGTTCGTCGCGAGTGTTTGGGAAGCGATCTTGACCGAAGGGACGAAGGCTCCCGACCTCTACTCGGGGATTCCCGCGACGGCGCGGTTCTCGCTATCGTCCCCGACGCTCGCACCGCGTGTTCGGAAGCTCGGGCCGATTCGTCCGTTCACGTTCCTGACCGCCCGCTTCCTCGAACCTTCGGCGGACCCGCTGGCCGACCGCTCCGAGTTGGTCGCTTTCATCCCGCCGACCAATAGCGCGGCGCGCTCCGACCTGATGCGACTACCTCGGCAGCGCTCTTGGGGGTCCGTCCTCGAAGCGTTCATCCGACACCGAGATCGGAAGTGCTCCTTCGACGGGCAGGGTCGAATGGTCCGCCGTCACATCCTGGTCCGCCGCTCGAAGATAGTCGGGTTGGGCAAGGAGGTGAACCGCATCGGCGATGCCCGAGTCCTTGGGCACGCCTTCGTTGGCGGACGAGCCAAGACCTACGTCGACTGGGAGGCACGGCTGCTCGGAGTGGGCCGTGCCGAGGCCCGTCGGTTGGAGCTGCCGTGGGACTTCGTGATGCGGTCAAAGCGACGACTGCGTTCGGGTGCGAAGCTTAGGACGGACGCGGCGGGGAGGGCGCGGCGGGCAGTGGGCGGATTATAGGTCCCGTATCATGCGGCTCCGTCCAAGGAACGCCGACCAGCGTCCCTCTACTATAGGCGACCAAGGTCTCGGTTGACCGCGTTCTGAAGCTCGGCCACGTATCGGTCACCTATGCTTCCCGGCCGTCGCCGATCCTCGGCAAACTGGGCTGCCAGCATGCAAACCTCGCAAGGAGGGTCCACGGGGCAGGTACAATGTATCCTGTCGGCGAACGCGTTGATGTCAAAAGGCGGCAAAACGATCCCAAGGGCCCACTTATGGCGGCGACAATCGTCAGTCCTCCATCTCCTTTCCTCGAAAGGGGTCGGGACGCGGACGAATAGCCCCCACCGACCTTCGGCCCTCGCGAACTTGACCATGAGTCCGATGCCGCCCCTCTGCGCGTGGTCTTGCACCGCGTGCCTGAAAGTTTCCTTCAAGCGATGTGGTAGCCGCACCTGCGCGTTGTTCCCCCGATTCAATGGCCAGACAAGTACTAACCTCATGACGAGGTGGGGATCGGTCTCGACCTCGGTAACCCTGTACTCCGTTCCCTCGCCGATGAAGTAGCTCAGGTCGGGCTCAGTATCCCAAATCCTCTCACCGCACCCTGTGCAGGGGTGTCGAGGCTCGCCCTGCGGCCGCGACCACCCTTGGCCGCACATGACGCATTTCTCGCGGTGGGGTTCGGGCACGGGCGCAGATAGGGGTGGGGTGGTATAGCTTCTTGGGCGATTGGTATCACCCCCAAGCTCGGATGGGCTCGGCCGGATTCGAACCGGCGATCTTCGCTGTGTGAGAGCGACGTCGTAACCGCTGGACCACGAGCCCGTCCGGTGGGAGCCCAACCTCGCGGAGCC
>JAKBKR010000380.1 GCA_021832495.1 bacterium
GGAGAACGGTCCTGCCGGGGCTCCCGATCACGACAGCCGCGATGGTCGTTCCGACAACCCTCATGCATGTCCACTTCAACCACGTGCGCCTGGAGCGCCCTCCCGCGGACATAGCTACCCTCCGGTCTCTCTTTGCATCCCAACCGCGATTTGTGATCTTCCCGGGCTCGGCCGGCGTCGAAGGTACCCCGCAGGTCATGGAGTGGGCTCGGGACCGCGGAGAGGGTCGGGGAGATGTGATGGAGAACGTCCTCTGGGAGGAGGGGATCCGACTGCAGGGCAAGGACCTCTACTTCTTCCAGGCTATCCACCAGGAGTCGATCGTGGTACCGGAGAACATCGATGCGATCCGGGCGATGTTCTCCCTCGAAACAGACGCGGGCCGCTCGATGGGGCTCACCGATACTTCACTCGGGATCCGGGATCGCCCCGACCCGAGCTAGGGTCGGGGGAGGTTCCGGGGGCCTTCCCGCGCGTGACGACCGATTTTGCGATTGCCCTGGCAATCCTTCTGGGGCTTTACGCCACGGTGGTCCTACGTCAGGTACTGACGCGAGGCCCCCCTTTGAGCGTGCTCTTCCTCGTGGCCGGGGGGGCGATGATAGCGTTCGGCGTCCTCTCGCCCGAGACGGCGCTCCGTTCCCTCAACTTTTCCGTCCTGGTCTTCCTGTTTTCGATGTTCGTCTTTGCGCTCGCCCTGGACAAGGCCGGAGTCCTCACCCACCTTGCGAGCTGGCTTCTCTACGTCGGCCGCCGGGCAGAGAACCTACCCTTCTATCTCTTCGTGGGATTCGGTCTCCTATCCACGATCCTCGTCAACGATGCGATCGTACTGCTGGCGGTCCCCTTGTTGATGGGGCTCGCACGGAGGCTGAAGGCCTCCCCGGTTCCGCTCCTCCTCACCGTGGCGTACGCCGTAACGGTGGGCAGTGCGATGACTCCGCTCGGGAATCCCCAGAACGCCCTCATATCCCTTTCGAGCGGGATCTCAGCCCCGATCACGACCTTCGTGGAGTATCTGGCCATTCCCACGTTCCTCAACCTCATCATCGGGGGCTGGTTGGTGAGCCGGTGGTTCGGACCGACCCTGCGAACCTCCGCCGACAGCACCCCTCCACCTTCCCCGTCGGAGGTCATCCCGTTCTTTCCACGGACCCCTCCTGAGGGATGGCTGGCCTGGGTCCGACACCGGCCCTCGGTGTTGATCTTCCCGGGTACGATTGCCTTCCTTCTCATCAACGACATCGGTTCGGAGTTCTTTGGCATGGTTGCACTCCCGATCTGGGCCATCGTCTTGGCGGGTACCTTGTTGCTCTTGCTCCTCCATCCAGTGAGCCGCACATTGATCGAGGGGATCGACTGGAACACCCTCCTTCTTTTCGTGGGATTGTTTGTCGTCATGGGAGGAGTCGCGGCCGCGGGGATATTCGGCGCCATGGACCAGGTGCTTCCCCTTCCGTCCGCGAGCGGGGGAGCAACCTCCCCCCAGGTCATCGGTGTGCTCATGCTCTCGAGCCTTGGTGGGAGCCAGGTACTGTCGAATGTGCCCTGGACCGCTCTTTCCATCCCCTTCCTGCACAACCTGGGGTATGGGGGAGCCCAAGCCAAGGTCTGGCTGGCGCTCGGCGCCGGGGCGACCCTTGCCGGGAACCTCACCCTGCTCGGGGCCGCTAGCAACCTCATCGTGGTGAACCAAGCCGAACGGGCGGGCCTCAAGATCGGCTTCGGGCAATTCGCCCGTTACGGAATCCCCCTGACCCTGATCACGATCGGAATCACATTCCTGGCCCTATGGGTCGGGCTGTGAACCGGCCGGAAGGCCCTCCGGGCCGATTTACTTGGACTGAACGGTCACGGTGCCGCCGCGACCCTTGGAGACTTGGAGCTTGCCGCGGAACTCCTTGACCCAACCGTCGGAGATCTTGATCTTCTGGCCCACGTGGTACTGTTTGATCTCCTCGCCCCACAAGGTCCATTGCACGGTGCCCGATTCGTCCTGCAGCGTGGCATCGGCGACCTCGGTCTCTCCCCGCTGAGTCGTGACCCGGCGAGGGGGGGAGATTGCCGTGATCGTGCCTTCGATGGTGGCGCTGCTGTTGGTCTTCAGGCTGGCTATGGTTGCCATGCCCCTCCCCATACTGGATTGAGCTATGAAGCTACTGGTATTCTGGGCGTCACGGTCGATGGCCCGCCACATCCGTTGGATTTCCGGGGGCCCAAGGGGTCAGAGAACCCGGCCCAGGGTCGGCAGGTCCAGAAGGTCGGAGTCGGTCGCCCGGACTCCCCGGACGACGTCCTCTCGCGTCAGCCGGTCCCCCGTCATCCCTTTCAGTCGGGCCCGGACCACCGCTCTCGCGAGGACCTGGGAGGCCGCCTCTCGCACGATCTCCTCTGCAAGCTCGCCGAGCGTTGCCTCGGGAACATTTCGGAGTTCGGCGTAGGCGGCCCAGATGAGTTGGTCGCGGCGGATCACAAGCCGAAGGTATCCTTCAAGGAGCCGATGGCCATCCCCGTCAAGTTCGGGCCGTTTGTCCGGTGGGGAGAACGTCCCCAACCGGGAGCGGACCCCTCCGGACTCCTGCAGGAGCAGGACATCATAAGAT
>JAKBKR010000381.1 GCA_021832495.1 bacterium
GGGGCGCATGCCCGTAGTATCCTCGTAGACTTGGATCGTCGCCTGACCGCCGATGATCCGGATAATCTCACCGACGAGACCGAGTTCCCCGACGCGGACGACATCGAACATCTTGGCCCCTTCGAGCCCTTCCGCAATGACGACCGGACCAGAGACCTTCGCCACCCGGCCCGCGCTCTTCCCGTCCATATCCTTCCCCGAAGCCCCTGTTCCTGTCATGTTTGTCTCAGTGCACCATGCTGGTGGAACTCAAGTTGTCGATAGAAATCCCGAGGACGCGCTTAGCGAGGGCGTTGACGCTCTCCCCTTCCTCCTCGGACCCAGGGGTGGGCAGGAAGACGACCAGTGGTTCCAAGGTTCGTTCCAGGGCGGCCCGGGCTTGGCCCGACAGGTGCCTCCGGATCTCCTGGCTTGAAAGGATCATGCTGTACTTCCCGCTCTCCGCAAGTCGTGTGAGTTCTCGAGCGCCTTGGACCCCGGTGGAGATGAAGGTGTCTTGGAAGCCGATGAGACGCATCCCCATCGCGAGTTCCCTCTCGCCGATGACTGCGACCGGTTTCCTATCATCGTGCATTATCCCAGAGGGTGGCGAGCGTCGAGGAATCAAGGGACTATTTAACGATTGACGAGCGCTTCATTTCACGCCGAGAACGGACGGGTGGAAGGACCTGTGGGCCGACCCGGTCATGGGGGCGTCCCGCCCCCAGTAACCGGGGGCGGACAGCCCGGTGGGAATGTCCGAAGGATGCCGCTTAAATAGGTCCGGGGCTACCCATCTAAAGCCTGTGAACTAAGGCCTTGAGGAAGGACCGAAGGGTGAGGTAAGGAGGACGAGAGAGATGGCGAAAGCACAGTACATACGATTTGAGACGCCTGAAGACCTGGCCGAGAAGGCCTTGCAGTTGGCCCAAGGGGCCCACCTCAAGGGAAAACTACGGGTCGGAACGAACGAGGTCACTAAGTCCTCCGAGCGCGCCGAGGCGAAGTTGGTCATCATGGCCGAAGATGTCGACCCACCGGAGATCCTCATTCATATCCCCATGCTCTGCGAGGAAAAGCGGATTCCTTATCTTTACGTTTCCAAGAAGCAACGCCTGGGACAAGCGGTGGGGCTCTCCAAGCAAGCGGCATCCGTCGCCATCGTCGAACCTGGGGAAGGAAACGGACCACTCCTGGAAGAGATCGTGCGGTCCATCCCCGGTCTGAAGAAGTAAGCGAGGAACGCCCGTGCCCGAAGATACGAGCGCACCCGCCGAGGTCGTTGAACTGGTCGGTCGGACCGGCATGGCTGGAGAGGCGACCCAGGTCAAGGTACGAGTGCTCTCCGGCCAGGACCGCGGAAAGATCATCACGCGGAACGTCATGGGCCCAATCCGGATTGGAGATGTCGTGATCCTCCGGGAGACCGCTCGCGAGGCGCGCAAGCTCTCGGTACGGTAAGAGAAAATGGTGGTACGTCGCTCCTGCTCGTTCTGCGCCGGTGAGATTGAGCCCGGAACGGGGATGATGTTCGTCCGGCGGGACGGTGCGGTGCTCTACTTTTGTTCCGCGGTCTGTCGGAAGGACCAACTCAGTCTCGGCCGGGTCGGGCATCGGCTGAAGTGGACCCGGGCCTACGCCACGCGCAAGGCGATGGAGAAGGCGCGCCCGACCGCTGGATCCAAGGAGGCCAAACCCACCGCCGCCGACAAGCCCAAGGCTCCGCCCGCAGGAGCAGTGAAGACCGCTCCAACCAAGACCGCTCCGAAGCCTACGCCTCAAGCGAAGGGGACACCACCTCCAAAGGCCGCTCCGAAGTCCACTCCGAAGTCAGCAACACCCAAGAAGGACGCATCGCCCGCCGAGAAGAGCGCGCCCGAGAACCCGTAGACTGGTTCATCCTTTTCGACGGGGTGGCCCATTGTCCAAGACCATGGCCTCTTCCCTTGTCCTTAATTTTCGGAACTTTGCAAACAGCGTGAGGTCGTAGAGGATCTTTGTGGCCCCAGCCAGTGCGAAAGGCGCCGCCAACCACGGCCCCCCGAATTCAAGGAAAGCTCCCGTAACCGGACCTCCGAGGGCGGAAGTGGACCGGGCCGCCGTGGTGTATCCAGCTGCGGCCGTCCGCTCCTCGGGAGCGACGATCCCTTGCACGAGGGACTGGCGGGTCGGTACATCCATCTGGGAAAGAAGGGAGCGGGCGACCCACAGGGCCCCCGCCAAGGAGAACGTAGGGGCGAAGGCGAACAACACGAGCAAGACGCTGGAAGGCAGATGGGTGAACACCATCGTGTTCACCAGTCCTATTCTCCGGGCCAAGGGCGCCGCCAGCACAAGCGAAGCCGCGGCACCGACCAGGGCCAGAGCAAGGATGATCCCGATATCGTACCCGCTCGCAGAAAAGCGAGCGTGCAGCCACAGGGTCACAAGGAAGTTTGCCACGAGCCCCCCTCCGAAGGCGTCGACACTGAAGAGTCCCGAAAGGAGGAGTATCCGCGGACGTGTGGAGGCCGAAAGTGCCCGCCCCGGGCTTGTGCGGGGGCGCCAATCGGCGGCCCCGGAGAGCCGTGCATAGACCGGGATCAAGGAAATGCCCAGCAGTCCATAGAGGAGCAGAACAA
>JAKBKR010000382.1 GCA_021832495.1 bacterium
AGGACTGGGTTCACCGCTCGGTCATAGATGTCTTGCCCTCGGTAATGGATCGTACCCTGTACGCGAAGACCCGGGGAGACCTCGGTCATCCGGTTTAGGGTCCGTATGAACGTGGTCTTTCCGCACCCGGACGGCCCGATAAGGGCCGTCACCTCCCGGTCCCAGAACTCGAGCGATATGTTGGAGAGGATCGCCTTCTTGCCCGCCCAGACCGAGAGGCCCTTGACCGAGATGACCGGTGTGGCAGGGTCTCCTTCGGAGGCGGTTGGGTTTGCGGTTGTTTCCATCGGCGCGCTTCGAACTGTTTCCGAGGCTTTCATGGATGAAGAGAAACGCATTGACGACGGCGCGCTCACGATATCGGTACTGGGGATATCTTCTGCGGATGTTTCGGGGGAAGGCAAGACGGCTTCAACGCCCATGGGTCTTGTCCCTGAGGCTGGCGGCGTCCGGAAACGAACCATCTTCCTTACCTGGGAGTTCATCCGAGGAGCCCCCGGAGCTTTCGGCGGTACCGCTCTGCGATGAACTGGATCAGCACGTTGAGGACGATCACGATGACGATCAGCAGGAAGGCGGCCTGGAATGCTAGCGTCTGGAAGTGACCGTAGGTTGAGGGAAAGTCATAGAAGTTCCAGATGGCTCCCGTGAGGTAACCAGTTGGCTGCATTAGCGTCTGGGGGATCGTGTTGCTCCACCCTACGGTGAGGACGAGCGGTGCGGTCTCTCCGAGCCCGAGCGCCATCGCAAGGAATATCCCCGAGAGCATCGTGGGCATGGCGATGGGAAGAGCCACCCGTCGCAAGTACTGGAATCGGGACGCACCCATCGCCAACGCCCCCTCCCGCTGGTCGCGCGGCACGTTGGTGAACGCAAGGTCAGTGGCGCGATAGATGAAAGGGACCATGAAGATGCCCAACGTGATCCCTCCGGCGAGCGTGTTGTAATCCCATCCCGTGTAGATCACGAGCAGGTAGAACCCGAAGTAGCCGAGCACGATGGCCGGCACTCCCGCCAAAAGATATCCGGCGACCCGACCGACGGCCGCCACCCGGCGGGGGGCGAACTCGGCCGTGTATATCCCCGCGAGCACACCGATCCCCACGGCGATCGTCGTCGACAAGGCGAGAATGATGAAGGTGCCGATGATCATCGAGTGGAGCCCGCCTCCGGTCCCCACCTGGTCTAGCGTGAGCGTCCCTACGGAGAACGTGGGGAGCGCTTTGGCACTGATCCAATAGATCATGTCGGCAAGCGGGAACAGAACGGCAACGAACGCAAGAAGAAGCACCCACCCCATGGTCTTGTCCACTATGACCCGGAAAAGGAGGCGCCCCCGAGCGTAGGTGACGAGGTCGGCAGGGGTTGCTGCCTTGGACACCGATGCTGCCATTTTCTACCTTATTCGCGTGGGCTCCGTTCCCGGGAACCCCCGGTGAGCCTGTTTCCAACGACATTCACGGCGATGCTGATGAGCAGGAGGATCAACGCGAACTCCACGAGCACCTGGAGGAGCAGCGGATAGGCGAACGCACTGTCCTGCTGGTCCAGTATATAGGCGGCGATCGTGTAGCTACCCCCGTAGATACTGGGGGGGATCTGGGGCGTCGCCCCAATGAGCATCGAGACGGCCACGCTCTCGCCTATCGCCCTTCCGAAACCCAGGAACAACGCTCCGAAGATGCCCGCCCGGGCCATGGGCAAGCGCACACGGCGGACGACCTCCCAGCGGGTGGCCCCGAGCGCTAGTCCCGCCTCCACCGCGCTGTGGGGGACGGCTCGGAGGGACTCCCGCATGATGGCCGTGGTGATCGGGATGATCATGATCGTGAGGACGAAGACCGCCAGCAGGATACCGGTCCCGCCACCGATGGCGTAGGCTGGGCCACCGAATCCCGGGAGCCAGTACAGTGCGTCCCGTAGCGAAGGCTCGAGATGTTCTCCAAAGTACGGTGCCAAAACGACAAAACCCCATATCCCAAAGACCACGCTCGGGATCCCGGCAAGGAGATCGGTGAACACGGTCAAGACCCGGCTCGGAGCCGTGGGAAGGTAGACCACGATAGAGATGGCCATGGCCAAGCTGAGTACCGTGGCGAGTAGCATGGCGAGGACGGCCGTGATCAGAGATCCAATGGCAAAGTAGCCGATGCCATAGCTCGACCCGGGACCCGGCGGGATCCAGTTCCAATCAGTACTCCAGAGCGACCACCCGAAATTGTGGAGTGACGATGCATAGAGCAGCACGCCCACGACCCCGACCAAGAGGATCATTGGCAGCAGCGCGACCGGACTGCCCAAGAGCATCCGCCAGGAGAGGCGCTCTTTCACCTTCTCCGGTGGAGAAAGGGTTTGGGCCGGCCCGGTGAAACCCCCGGCTGGGGGACCCGGTTCGTCCACGTGGACCGGCTCTGTGTTATGTCTCCTAGAAAGCAAGTCCTTCTTTCCTCCCCCCTAGGATTGAGGGTTCACCGAGACCGAGTTGAGCGCCTGCAGGTCATACCCGATCACCGCCGCCGTCAACGGTAGGAAGTTCACCTGCGCCGCGTAATTCCCACCCGCCTGCAGCGACCACTCCAGGAACTGTACGACGTAGAAC
>JAKBKR010000383.1 GCA_021832495.1 bacterium
GGCCGGCCATCGGAGGCTCGGGCAGCGAGGCGGCGCTCGCCGCGCTCCGCCGCCGGGTGGCCTCGTGGGACCGGGACCGCAGTCCGGCCGACGATATCGCCCGGGTCGCCGACGCGATCGCCGACGGCAGCCTCGTCGGCGAGGTCGAGCATCGGGCCCCGTTCTGGGTCCCGGTGCCAAGTCCGGTGGCGCGAGGCTGAACGGAAGCGACCCGGGCGCGGACCGCGCCCCAAGAACGAAACCCCCACGCGGGCCGCTGCCGGCCGGGGTCTTATTTCGCGATCCGGGGGTCCGTTTCCGCGGTTGGCATCCTTGGCGCCGGCGAAGCTTCGGGTACCGCCCCGGCCCGGTCTTGGACGGACGCATCATTGGCAATGACCGACCGACATCCGTCGTCGGGGCGCGCGGTCCGGAGAGGGAGAATGGGATTCCCAAGGACGCAGCGCCCGGACCCACTTCCGTGGGTGCCTACAGGCTATGTGTGTGACTATTTGTCACTATTTAGTAGTTAGAAATTCTATATATGTTGTTGGTGGGCTGGCCCAATCGCTATGCAGCCTCGAGCGACCGCAGCGACGGCCCCGTCGCCACCCGCCACCGCCGGCCCGAACGTCCTGGACCCGATGAACCGTACCAGGTTGAACCGGTTTCATGCCAAGACCATCCTGATCGCCGGTATGGGATTCTTTACGGACGCCTACGATCTCTTCGTCATCGGGCTCATCGCTGCGCTGTTCGCGTTCTACAAGCCCTTCGCGATCCCGGGCTCCTTGTTCTCCCTGCCGTTCGGCGGATCGGCGGGAGTGATCTCGGGGATTGCCCTCATCAGTGCGGCGGCCATCTTCGGGGCCGTCATCGGGCCGATGGTGTTCGGAAGTCTCGGCGACCGGTTCGGACGAAAGACCGTCTACGGGATCGAGATGATCGTTCTGGTCATCGGAGCGCTCGCTTCCGGCTTGGCCTGGAGCTTCGCGTCCCTGGTCGCGTTCCGCCTCCTCGTGGGGATCGGAGTCGGTGGAGACTACCCCATGAGTTCCACCATCATGAGCGAGTACTCCAATGTCCAGGACCGGGGCAAGCTCGTGGGCACGGTCTTCGCGATGCAGGGGTTCGGTCTGCTCGCCGGGGTCGCGCTCGGTGTGGGGCTCCTGGTGTGGATCCCGAACTCGCCGGACCTGATCTGGAGGATTCTCCTGATGGCGGGAGCGGTCCCGGCCGCCGCCGTCTTCTTCTTCCGCCGCCGGCTCCCCGAGACTCCCCGGTACACCCTCTTCGCCGAGGGGCAGACCGCGACCACCGCGAAGACGGTCCGGGAGGTCACCGGGGTCACCGTTACGTCGGCGACCGCTCCGGCCGGAAAGAGCCGGCGGGACGGCACCGCGTTCCTGAGCAAATACTGGCCCCTCGTTCTCGGGACGGCGTTCGCCTGGTTCCTGTTCGATATCTCGTTCTACGGGACGAGCATCTACACCCCCACCCTCATCAGTTCGTTGAGCCTCGCCTACGCGCCGCATCTCACGGCGATCCAACACCTGACCACCGCTGAGGAGTACACCGCCCTCATCACCGTCCTCTTCACCATCCCGGGGTACTGGATCGCGGTTGCGCTGATCGATCGGGTGGGTCGTCGCACGCTCCAGCTCGTCGGTTTCGGGGTGATGGCCCTCGCGTTCGCCGTCTTGGGATTCGTCCCATCCCTGGTGGCGCTCGGTGCGCCGTTCGTCGCGATCTACGGTCTCACGTTCCTGTTCGGGAACATCGGCCCCAACACCACCACGTTCGTCGTCCCGACGGAAGTCTTTCCCACCCAGTACCGGACGACCGGCCACGGTATCGCCGCAGGGTGCGGAAAGATGGGGGCCGCCATCAGCACGCTGCTCTTTGCGGCCCTCGTCGCGATTTGGAGCCCGGCCGGCATGATGCTCTTCCTCGCGTTCATTGCACTCGTGGGTGTGATCGTGACGTTTGTCCTCATCCCGGAGACGAAGCGGCTGAGCTTGGAGGTCTCCTCCCAGCAGGAAGAGTTCCAGCGGACGCTCGGGCCTTCGGCGGTGCCGCATTTGGGCGTAGCTGCCGCGGCCGAACGGGAGTAGGGGGCGCGAGGGTCGCGCACCGCGGACCTTGAAGACCCGGGGGTGGCCCCCCCCGAAGACCGCCCCGGCGATGGAGGGACGGCGTGGGGCGCGGAGGTTTGCCGACCGACCCCGGAGCTGACCGAAACGGGAGTCACGGCCAATCCGCGAATCCCACCGCCTTTGGCCGGCGGACCGCTTCGACGACCCTCGCCTCCAATCCACGGTCCGTCCGCGCCGAGGCTGTGAGGCTCCGGCGGGTCCCCGACCGCATCCGCTGTTACAGGTGCGACCTTGCGAGGGCGCAGAACCGTCTAACCGTCCGCGGGGAGTTCGTCCCGTTCTCACCCCAGAACAGACTTGGGATGGTCGGTGCTCCGGCCCTCATCGCCGACCGCCCGGGGCCCCCTGAGGACGGGGTCGTTTCCGCTCGGGGAGCGGTTGGGCACCGCTCTTCGTTGCGGGTGCCATGGCGACCCATGGCCCCGTCCGGTGGGCGCGCGGACCCACCCAAGAGGA
>JAKBKR010000016.1 GCA_021832495.1 bacterium
TGGGAGATCTTGGACTCTGGGGAAGGGGAGTTCGTTTCCAACGCGAGCGGCGTTCCCCACCGGAAGGCGATGGACATGGTGATCGCCCGAAAGCCGGTCCGATCCTGAGAGGGGGAGTACAGGGGGCCAAGGAGGAATCTTCCTTGACCCGAATGCGAGCGCCTTAGTGTCAACCCCCAGCCACATTTGCGTAGGTCAGCACCCCGCCGGTCGGCCCAACACTTGGGATCTCGGAAGGTGAAAAAGTTGCCTGCACGAGAGATGTCCGGGGGAGCCTTAGCGACGGCGGGCTGTTGGGGACCCTCCAGATGCCGTTCGACCGGCGACATCTCTTGCGCTGTGATGCCCCGGCCAGGGTCACCAGGTCCGGATGACTCGCCCCTGCTTCCAGTAGTGCTCGAATACTTCGTGGCTCCATCGGAGAAAGCCTACCGACTCGCTTCGGAACCCAGTGGTGTAGTCCACGGGGCCGGATTCCGCGGCAAAGCACACTCCGGCGATCTTCTCGTTCATTGCGAGGGCGAGCCTCACTTCCGGCAGGACTCGCAATTCCAGCGGCAACTCTCGGGGGATCGGATTGACGCGCTGGTTCGAAGGCGGAAGGATCGAGCTGGGAACCAGTAGCCTTACGGAAGCGCGAGTTCTGCGCGTGGTATTCAAGAGGACCGTGGAGGTAAGCATGGCTTGGTCCGAGAGGAACCAGGCATGGTCCCGCGCCTCCTCGAGGACTTGCTCCACCACTCGCAGGGTGTTGCTGACGTTCGAGCCTTCCTCAGCACCCTCGAACACGTAGAGGCGCCGCAGGAACTCCTCAGGCATGACGGTAAGGTCGTGGTTGCGCAAGAAGGCCTTGCGGGCCAAGAGGACCTCGAATGAGGACATCTCCCTTGCGACGAGATGCCCAAATCCGGTCAGGCTGTACCCTCCTTCCGGGCTGCGTTGAAGGAGGCCCTGTTGCGTCATGCGCACCAAGTGACGACTTGTTTCCGGCGCGGTCAGGCGGCACTGCACTGCGATCTTGGAAAGGCGCAAGGGGCCTTGTCGCAGCAGGGACAGGATGGCGAGACGCCGCGGGTTAGAGAGTTCGAAGAAGAGCTTTCCGAGCCCCGTTCGGTCCGACATCGGGTGTGGCATTCACACCAATCAGAAAAGTTTAGCGCCCTGCAAAAGCTGTGGCTATAAGCCAAGGTCCACTTCCGTCGGGTGATGATGATGGCAAGGTGGATATCCAACCGGACGCCGACGCCCCCAGGACTTTCCATTCAGGGTCTCTCTCTCAACCTTCCGGGATTGGGAGCCGTGTGATCTTGGACGGTCGCGTCCCACTCGGAGGCGAAAGGGTCGCGATGAACGGCCCGCAGGGATTCGGCACGAATGTAAGTCCCGACGACGGGAGTCCGGATCCCGTGCTCGATATCTCTAAGCTCACCAAGACCTACCGAGGGCGGACGGGCGATAAGGTTGCCAACGACGCGATCGACCTCACCGTGCGCGCGGGAGAGATCGTCGCCCTCCTGGGTCCGAACGGCGCCGGAAAGACGACGCTCCTCCGCCAAGTCGCCGGACAGCTCCTCCCGACCGACGGACGGGTCTTGGTCTCGGGCGTCGACATGGTCCGCCACCCTCTTCGAGCGAAGCAGTTCCTTTCGGTCATCCCGCAGGAATGCCAACCCAAACGGGATCTCACGGTGGCCGAACACATCCGCTACTTTGCTCTCCTCAAAGACGCGAGGGAAGATATCGACGGCGAGGTCGACCGACTTCTCATGGAGACGGGCCTGACCGAGCACCGCGACTTCCTCGTCCGTGAGCTCTCCGGGGGACTGCGACGACGAGTTCTCATTGCGGTTGCGCTCGCTGGCCCGAAAACCCGGCTCCTGCTGCTCGACGAGCCGACGACCGGAGTGGATCCTGAGGCGCGCCGGTCGGTCTGGGGGCTCATCGACCGGTTGCGGTCCCGTCGCATTGCGATCCTGCTCACAACGCATTATATCGAGGAGGCGGAGTACCTCGCCGACCGAGTCACCGTGATCCACGGCGGTCGGAAGATCGCTGAAGGGACGGTCGAGGAGATCCGTGGACGCTTGCCGTACCGGGGACGCCTTGAGGTTCGGGGGGTAAATCATCTTTCGCCGACCGCCCGGGATTTCGTGCGGTCCCTCGAGCTGAAGTATTCTGTCGCAACGCGGTTCGGAAACCTGGTTCGGTTCGAGATTCCCGACCCGTTCCACGTCTCGGTCGTGGCCGACCTCGCGGAACTCACCCGCCGCGGGGCGCTCGCCACGTTGTCCCCCGCATCGCTCGAGGATGCCTACCTGTCGATGGTCGGCACGGGGGAGGGGTAGCAGGGCAGATGAGCCTCGCTCGTTCGCTGCGTCAGATCGCCACCGCGACCCTGATGCTCCTGAAGGAGGCGACCCGGGAGCTCGGCCTCGTGCTCGGCTTCTCGATCCTCTTCCCGATCGGGATCCTGTTCTTCCTCGACGTTCAAGTCCCTGCGACGGACCGGGTCCAGGTCCTGGTCGGGACCATCATGATGGAGATGTCGCTCCTGAACGTCAATGCCCTCGCTCAGTCGATGGGCCAGGACAAGGATACGAAGATTTTCGACCTCTGGGTCTCGCTGCCGGTCAGCCCGGTCGTCTATACGGTCTCGACCGCCCTGTCCTTCCTGCCGTTCAGCCTCGCTTCAGCGTTCGTCACGCTCATCGTCGCCAGCACAGCGTTCGGGATTTCGCTCCCGCTCACGTTGATACCACTGTTGATTGCCGGTCTCCTCCTCGTCTGGCTCTCGACCTTGGGCATCGGCTTTCTCATCGGTGCGTACGGACGCACCCCGCGTCAGATCAACACCTACGCACAGCTCGTCGGGATACTGCTCACGTTCTTTGCCCCGGTGTTCTACCCAGTGACATTCCTCCCGCCGGAGTTGCAGGTCGTGGCTTACCTCTGGCCGCTCACTTGGGGAAGCGTGTTCCTGGTCGGGATCCTCAACGGAGTGGAACTAACGGTACTTCGCGCCGGAGCGGTCTTGGCGGGTTTCGTAGTGTTCTGGTTCATCCTTATCGCGCGGGGAGTCCGCTGGCGGCAGGCTTGACCTAGAGATGAGATCGCCACCCGGGAATGGGCGTCATGTTCTGGTTGACGCACTGAGTCAAGGGCTGAACGTTCGAGGTTCTCTGCGCGTAATCTGAGTCTCTCGAACACCCTCGGACAGGGGGAGGATGCGATTCGGACCTCTCCGCAAGGCCACCCCTTGCGAGCCCCTTCACGGAACGGCAGTCGAATGCCTGGAGCGTAAGTTCCTCGAGTTTCCGACTCGGGATGATCCACCGCCCGGCGCTACCGGAGCGTCATACTGGAGAACGTCGATGTAGGGTTGATACCTGAAGTATCGGTTCCGTTTCTGCCCGGTGATCTCTACCAGAAGCCCCAACCTGACGAAGTCATCCACCAGGTTCCCCGCCGTGGGGAAGGAAACCCCCAGAAGCTTCGTCACGTCATTGATCGAAACCACCGGCTGACGGAAGAGTTGCCGCACTAGAGCCTGGCCACTTCCAGCTCGGCTCACCCCAAGGGTGCGAACCACCTGGGATTCATGGTCGGATCTCAAGGACAATATTCTGCGCGCGGTCTCGGTTGCCTGTGTGGAGGTCTCTAAGACTCCCCTCAGGAAGAACTCCACCCATCCCTCCCAGTCCCCATCATCTCGAACCCCCTGAAGCCGCCTCGTGTATTCGTCACGGTTCTTTAGGAAGAAGTACGAGAGGTAGAGCACAGGGCGGCGCAGCAGGCCCCACTTCGCGAGGAGCAACGTCACGAGGAGCCTCCCTATCCGACCATTCCCATCCAGGAAGGGGTGGATCGTCTCGAACTGGGAATGCACGAAGGAGGCGCGGAGCAGAGGGGGGTTCGATGCCTCGCTCTGGATGTAGGATATCAACGAGTTCATGGCCGCGGGAGTCTCTTCGGGCGGGGGGGGGATGTAATCCGCGGTGGCCGGACTGCTCCCCAGCGGTCCGATCCAGTTCTGCTTCGTCTTGAGCTGACCCGGCTCGTCGCCGCCCCCGCGAACACCCTGGAGCAATGCATCGTGGGTCTCTTTCAGGAGTGCGAGGGACACAGGTTCCCCGCCTCGAACGCGTCTCAGCGCAGTATTCAGTGCCCGGATGTAGTTCACTACCTCGTGGACGTCTCGGGGATAGGTGCGTCGTTCCGCTCCTGCCTCGAACTCCAGGACATCCACTAGGGAGGATCGGGTTCCCTCGATCTGGCTAGACAGCACGGCTTCCTTGCGCACATAGCTGTAGACGAAGAAATCAGGGTCCGGGAGAATCTCAGCGACCCCGTCCAAACGACCCAACTCTGTCGATGCCTCCAGCAGGGCGCTCAGGAGCTCCGACGAAAGCTCAAGTGGCGGATTGGGCGGAAGGGGCTTCGGATGAAAGGCACGCCACCCCCCCTTCGTGGGACCATATCCGCCGGCTCTACCGGGTTGATAGGGTCGTGGCGACCGCCCCTTTAACATGTCAGACATTTTACCAGATATTAAATGTAATACCAATTCTCTTTAATACCTTGCGCTCAAGTTCGCCTAGGACCTGGGCCCGACGTGACTTCCTCGAGATTGTCATTGGAACTCGGAATCTTGCAATTGACACTTCCTGAAATCTCTAGTTCCCCGGTGTAAACTGTCCACGAGGTGGGATTCACCCTCCCGAAGGTATTTCGCTCGGGTCGCCCCGGGAAGGCCCATCCACGAGTCCGACGGACTCACCCTAGTACCGAATCTGGCGCGGTCGTACGGGTCTTGAGGGGGCGACAGTACTATCCGTCGGTGCGCCTGTCCTAGGGGATGACCTCGCGGATCCGGAAGGAGAACGGACGGATTCCTGTTCGGGTGCACTATCGTAATAGTTCCCCTTTTGAAACTGTGACGGAAGTAGTTCCGGCTTCCAAAATCCAGGAGCCTGTGTTAATCAGGATTCCCCATTGGAGCGCCCATCCTGGGTGCCCACATCAGAGGGCAAGACCAAAGACTACGTTTGCCGCCATCACGGTGAAGATGAGCGCGAGGTAGGGTGAGGTGAACTTGAACAACCTCCAGGAATTTTCTGGCGTGGGCTTGTGGATGAGATGGAGGCTCAGCACCAGGAGCGCAATCCCTAGAACCGTTGCCACCCAGAGGGTCAACGCACCGAAGGGAGAGCCGGGCAGGAACGGAAGCATCATAGTGAAGATCGCAAGAAACAGGCTCGTGACAGCAATGCATCGGATTCCCTGAGCGACCCCGAGCTTCACTGGCAACATGGGGACGTTCGCTCGTGCATAGTCATCGCGGTATCGGATGGCCAGGCTCCAAATGTGGATGGGAGTCCATAGGACCACCAGTGCCGCCAAGCAGAGACCGACCAGGTCCACGCGACCAAGGATCGCGGCATATCCCACCAGCGCTGGGATTCCTCCGCTCGGGGCCCCGAGGACGATGTTCCAGGGAGTTCTCTTCTTGGTCATCAGGTTGTACACAACGATGTTGTCCACTAGACCGAGAAATAGGAGGAGGACGTAGAGGGACCCTATCGGAAAGGCGCTGGCCAAGCCCACCCCAGTGATGCTCACCCCAAACGCCAGTGCATTTGGAGGCGAGATACGCCCACTGGGAATCGGGCGATTCCGCGTCCTTTCCATCTGGGCGTCCATATCTCTGTCCACATAATTCGTGAGCGAACGGGCCCCCATGCTGCAGAGCGTGACCGCCATGCCGATGCTGAGGAGTTGCCAAGGATGGTTCAAGCCGCCCGCCGAAATTCCCGCGGCGACAGCCGTGAAAGTGAGAAGGACGACAATGGACGGGTTACATAGACGGAGATAGGAAATGACTGGGAGGGGGTACGAAGACTTCATGGCCCCTCCTCATGATGGCCGCCCCTGAGCCTTGCTATTAGGGCCGCTCCGCCACAACCGCAGTTCCGGGAGGGGGCTGCTGCGATTTGATGGATTTGGGACTGTCGAGCCTCAGGGTGGCCAAGGTCGATATCCGCTCGTCAACCCCGAAGTAGACGGCGATCATCGCCCCGAAGACCACGAATGACATGAGCAGGAGACCTCCAGAAAAGATGTATCCCCAGAGAGTGGTCCCTGCAAGACTCGTACCGTCAGGGATTAGCCGCCCGGCATCGAAGTAGACATAGATGAAACTGGCAACGAGGGTGAACGCAGTGACCAGCGTCCCGAAGAATGCCACGCTCGTGAGTATGCGGTCCTTGTTCTGGAAGTAATCCACCGCGAGGAAGGTCATGGTGATCGTGGCGATGCCGAAGAGCGCAAAGTACTGAAGGTTCCCAAAGACCAGATCGATGGGCATCCCATACATAGTCGCCTCATGGAACTCGATGTAGAATCCTTCGATTGGAGTGGCAATGTAGGCAAAGATCCAAGTGAGGAGGACGGATGTGCGAATGGGATCCTTCCAGACCGGTCGGTCATGAATGCGGGTCATGAAGAGCGGAACCAACAAGATCATAGCTCCGGCGCTCGCCAAGAGCATCGTGCTATCGTCACCGGCCATTCCGTTGGCGTCCGTGAAGGACCAGAGCTGGAGTCCGCTCGGATTGCTGGCAAAGAGAAGGGGTGGGGTGGAATTGGGCCAAACCGTAGAGAAGGCTTCGAGGAGGAAGACCGTCACCATGACGATAATTCCCACCCCGCTGACCCACATTCCGAACTTGGCGACCTTCAGAGGCAGTCCCGTGAGATCCAGCACCTTGAACCGCTTGGCGGTCACTGCGACCACTCCTAGGATGAGAGTCATTCCCATAACATGGGAGTGAGAACCTACGGTGTATCCGAACCAGGTCTGAGCCCCCCCCATCCAGTTCATGTATCCTTGGATGAGCGCGGGAGTCTGTCCCATGTCGATCACGACGTAGTTGAGGAAGAGTGATACGAATCCGATGATACCGGCAATGACCGCCCCAATCACCGTCACGAAGGTGAGCCAATACGTCGCATCCATCCGCCTGAAGTCTTCCCAGGAGGGGAGGTACCTCCACTTGGGAATCATTCCCAAGATGTTCTGGGAAGGGTCGTAGGTTCCCGCCCGCTTTCCAGGGAGCAGGTAGAGTTCGACCATCAGTGCCCCCCCTACGTCCCCCAAGAAGAGGAGCCCGATGAAGATGAGCCCGAGGGGGAGTGGCCATAGAAACGCCTGGAACACAGGACGGAGGTAGAAGATTGCTCCGATGGCCCCAATAACGGTGGCCACGAGAGCCCGGTATGCGATAGGAAAATCGATATTGGGTTCGCACCGGTCGAGGTCCCAACTCATGATGACGAGGTAGACCAGAAGTGCCGCGATCCCAATCGCGATCGAGTGAAAATACATATCCGTAGCTCCGAAGGATGGAGGGATCGTCCCTGTGGCATTGGGGCTGATCCCCAGAACGAACCAGAGGGCAGACATGAGCCCTACGATGAAGAGCGTGATGTAAACGTAGGTCTTCATCGGGTGAAGATACCCCTTCTTGGTCATCAGGTAGTTGACCGGGATCTTGCTCTCCTCGCCCGGACAGGCGTACACGTTGGGACCGATGTCGCAGGTCGCTCCACTGCCCGTCGGTTCTTGGGATTCGTTCATCGTTCCCAGCCTCTAATCTTGTCAGGCCGTTCGACCTTCAAGTCAGTTCTCCTAGGAGGGTCAGGAGAATCAGGAGAAGCCGGACGGTGGCCGACTCGTCTTGAAGATTCCATGGAACCGCAACAGGTGAGGTTCGGCCCCTTTCGATGGACGACCGTCAAACCGCGAACATCACGCCGCGCCGGTACTGTCCCAGCTCGAGAAAGTGGCCTTCATGATCCTTGTCCAGGTGCCGCGGGTGGGGGACGAGGGTGGTTCGCGGGACCTTACTCGGGGGGAGTGGAATCTCCAGCGGGCACGGAGGGGTGACCCGACATGTTGATCACCTCAGGCTCCACGGCGCGATTGATTGCTATCTCATTCACGATCTTGAGCATCTCGAGCCCGGTCACGATACGGAAAATGATGTCGTGAAGGTGAAGGGCCATCTCCTTGGATCTGGCGCGCATCACCGCTTTGTGACCTTCGACGGAAACCGTTCGGCCGGCAGTCTCGATCCCATCCAGGGTCCTGCTAGCCTCTTGTTGCTCCGCGCCGTACAACGCCCGCATAGTGAGGCGAAGATGGGAATCGAAGGCTTCGACCTGGCGGGCGATCACCTCCCTGATTTCTTGAGAGGGGGGTTCTTTCATTCTGAGGAGGGCGTCGATCTCCTTGTCCATGCCATGGATGAGATCTCCGACTACTTCGAGGACCTTAGCCACCATCCGATACCCCAATTGGAAGTGGTGACTGGGAACCCCGATGGAGCGGGCGAACTGAAAATTATTGGAGGCCAAAAGGATCTGGCGTGCGATCAGGAAGTAAAAACGGTCAATTTCGTCCTCGATGGAATCCACGCGGTCCAAGGGTTGAGGAACTCCTTTCTCCAGCGTTTCCTGAGAGATCTTCAGCAACATGTGGAGCATCTGGGCGACTCGTTCAAGAAGAACTGAGAGCTTGTGCTTGGAGGGATCCACGAACACTTGGAACTCTACTAGGTCATCCTTCTCGACGACCAAGCTCATCCCCACCATGTGGCTGGCGGTCTGATTGATCATCTTCATCCGCCTCCGACATTCCTCGCTAATGTGGCGAATTTGAATCCGGTCATGACCGGTAATGTAGGCCCCAACCAGTAAGCGACAGACAAGGTTCGGGGATGCTTCGCTGGCATCGATCACTAAGGGGGAGGGTGTTCCCTCAGGGGTGTTTCTCGATGAGACTCTAAGCACCAAAGCTCCATCTTCCATATCATGAAAGCTCAGGGTGTCCCCATTCCGAATGTTCATGGCCTCCGTCCAAAACTTGGGCAAAGTGACCGAAAGAGAGGAGCCTCCTGTCCTCTGCACCCGTCGGGTCTCCAGAGGTGCAGACTCTTGCTCAGTCATCGGCCCTCTGCGCGAGAAAGTGTGGAAAAGTGTCAGGTCCCCTAGCGTTCATCAATCTCCATAATCACTCAGGGTATGTGAAGGTGGCGGGGCGTTGCCTGACTATAGAATGATAATTCACGGAGAAAAAAGAGGAAACCACTGTAGCTTATCAAAAGATGATTAGTTTCCAACTAGCCATGCTGGAAAGGGTTCTGTGGTTTTCAAAGGAAATGTTGCGAAGATCGCTAGACCAGCCGAGACTGGTCTATTCGTAGGCGCTCTTATTGGATTACTGACCGTCGAGTAAATAGCTTGATGTCGCCCGTCGATTTCTGCGCCCTCCATCTGTAACTCCAAGTTCCGATGAGACTCGACCGGGCCCGGTTTCGAGAGCACCCAGTTCTGCTCCGGGCTCTTGCCTTGTCCATCACTATCATGGCATGGCCCCTTGTTGTGGCGGTCGCAGGATGATGCATGGAGACGGAGTTCGTAAACACAAAAGGAACATATCCAACGTCCTATCTCATCGGGTACTTCACCACCTGGGTACTGGTCTTTTTCGGTACACTGTCGTACGGAATGTATTTGGGCAGAGGTACGGAATACAGTATCGAGATTGGCGCGCTAATCGGCACTTTTGTCTTTGCGTGGATGGCGATCATGGGAACGCTCTTGATGAAGGGCGTAACTCCTGCAACAATAACGATAACAGACACTAGCGTTATTGGAGCGTACCATTCAAACGTATCACATGGACTTTATGAAAGGAAGTGGGAAATGCCATTTGAGCGCATCTACAAGGTAAATACATCGACGTTTGGATGCTATGTCTCTGCTTACCGAGGGGCTGAGTTCGACATGAAGAAGCCCTTCCCTCAGCCAGGGGCGGGTGGCTATATGCCCCTGAACCTAGAAAACGCAAGGCATGTGAAGAAGGCGTGGGAAGATTGGACAAGAACTAATGTCGTGAGCGTTGGCGAGGATCATGGCCGTCGCACTGTTGTTTTTCGGAGGGAGTCCCCAGAACACGTGAAAAAAGTCCCCCCTCCCTTCTTAAGAAGATAACCCGCCCAGCAACCATCCTAGAGATTGTCGTAAGATCCTCGAGAAAGGGTCCACGGTTTCCCACCCTGCCCAAGCCATGACCGTTTCGAGCGACCTCGTTCCCTTTGCGAAGGGGAAAGGAAGGGAAACCCGGGTGCTCGATATTCGCAAGATTACGTGGAGGGCGGCACATACACCCCGAGGTCCTGTGAGGATAGTCGCCTCGTTGGGGATATCCGCAGCGGAGCTTATCCTTTATCGGAACCCTATATGTACGTGGATCCTTGAATATACGTATGCGGGCTGATGGATCTTTGTCTCTCGAAAAGTGTGTTCACAGTCGTCAGATTCTCATTCCTTCAAAGTTTGTTGAGACTGGCGCTGGCAGGAAGACGTGGGACCGTCGCGCTCGCAAGGCGGTGGCTGTACTGTTGCTGTCCTTCGTCCTGTTGATTAGCCAGGGCCTCCCCGTATCCACTGTGGGCAGGCATGCCACATCGGATCATGTCTCGTTACCTCCGGCACTTGTGCCGATGAGCGGTACACGACCCGCCCTAGACAATGGAATCGTAAGAACCGGCGGGCTGGTCGCAGCGCACGTCATATCGACAATCCCCGTAGGAGTTGCACCCAGCCACATTGAGTTCGTTCCTTCGAACGGCGACCTGTATGTCTCGAATTCCCAGTCCCAGAACTTGTCGGTCATAAACGGCAACCTGAACAGAGTGACAACCACTGTCCGATTACCTGGGGGACCAAGTCCCCCGGGAATGCCTGGCGAGTTTGCCTACAATCCCAGAACGAATCTGCTTTACGCAACCCTATGCGGTAGTTGCAATGGATTCGGAAGTGGAACCAACGTCTCTGTAATCAACACAACAGATAACTCTGTTGTTTCCAATATTGTTGTTGGAGACAACCCTTACTACGCCCTCTACGATTCTTCAAATGGTTACCTCTATGTGTTGGATGGGGGAGTATTCTTCCCCCTGTCGGGATATGCGTCGGAAGTCAACACAAGGACCAACCAGACAACCAACGTGACAACCGGCGTAGGTCCATGGCAAGCCCTTTTGAACCCTGTACTGAGCGAGGTGTTCGTGACTGATTTCGGATCCAATGTGGTTTCCGTAATCGACAGTTCGACAGGCATGGTCATTGAGAACATCACTGTTGGCTCTGAACCTGCAGGTGATGCTTACGACCCGGCCAACACCATGATCTACGTGGCAAACACAAACTCAAGCAACCTCAGCATCATCAATGGAGGCACCGACCGGGTCGTTTCCAACGTTGCAGTTGGGTCGGAACCGTGGAATGTCACTTATGATCCCTCCAACGGTGAGGTCTTCGTTGTGAACTATGGCTCGGGGAATGTTACCATTCTTAACGACACCACGAACAGGGTGGTCGCAAACCTCGGTGTGGGCATAGACCCGCTCGAGGCAGTCTACGACCCACTCAACGGTGACATCTACGTGGTAAATGCTAACTCCAATTCGGTTAGCATCATCAACGGAAGCAGCAACGCAGTGGTGGCCAACGTCTCGGTAGGATCGATTCCAGCGGATGCGACCCTTGACCCCGCCAATGGCGACCTGTACGTCGTGAATTCCAATTCCAACTCGGTGAGCGTCATTGCGTGGCTTCGTGTCTCATCGTTTTCGGCGACGTCGACGAACCTCGAGGCAGGCCAATCAACCTCCTTGGACGTCATCACGACGGGTGGCGGGTTGATGCCGATGACCTACAATTATACAGGTCTACCTCCGGGATGCACCGACGCGGACGTGTCCGTCCTGCATTGCACTCCGTCCCAGGCCGGTGTGTTCAATGTCCGCGTGGTGGTCTCCCAAGGTGCGGGGAACACCGCAGAGGCCAACTTGACCCTCGACGTCCATCCGGCGGTGACCGTCTCTTCCTTCGCCGCAACCCCCAATCCAACTTACGTGGGGAAGAGCGTATCATTCCAAGTGGCGGTCTCTCAGGGAGTCCCACCCTACGGATACGCGTATTCGGGTCTCCCTCTTGGATGCAAGACTGCGGACTCCCCGACTCTTAGCTGTCAGCCCGAGTCCGCGGGGACCTACACCGTCAGGGTCACAGTACAGGATAGTCTCAACGTGAGCACAAGTCGCACACTCCGTGTCGTTGTGCAAAACTCCCTCTTCGGGCTTCCAGAGTATGAAGGACTTGCCATCATTGGCCTGGTGATCGTCATGTTGGCGGCCGTCACCGCAGTAGTTCTTTGGATCAGGAGAAGGAAGAAGTCCGAACCAGGGCCTGTCTCGCAAGGGGCTACCGAAGACGCGACAGTGAGAGCAAGGCCCAAGAGCCCAGTAGAACCGACGAGGAAGGACCCGACCTCCTAGCGCGAGAAGAAGAGAGAACCCCCCCACACACCGAAAGAGATCGAGGGGGAGGCCCAGCTTTCGGCCGCATAGGTCGTTACAGTGCCATTGTTAGCCCCTCCCGCCAGCAAAGCACCTCTTTTGTCGATGGCAATACTCTTATATTCACCTAAAATACGAATCGCGTGCCTTACCCAAACGATACTCGGAAACAAGTCAGGAGTTTTTTTGTTTTTACGCAGTGCATTGCCGCGATTACCATAGTGGGCATGGTCATAGGTGAACCCTTCCTTCTCAGCGGAACTTGGACCCCCGTCATTTCGCTCGGGCTGACCCCCATAATTGACTGGCTGACCGAGTTCGGGATTCTTGCTGGGGTCATTGCCATAGGGTTTGCTGTGAACCTCTATCTTGTCGTGCCGCCAGCCATCCGGACGTCAGCGGAGAAAGTGGATTTCCAACCGGACAGGATGACCGTATGGTTCCCGTCCCCTGAGGGGGGCGCCCTTGACACATCAAAGGTCGTCGAAATCCCGTACTCTGCCATCCAAGGGGTTCGAAAGGAGGGAACTCTTCTACCACCTAGAGTTTTTTGGAATGTTATGCCGACGTTGGATTTCACTAAGGTGGAACCTCAATCGCCCGCGAGAGGCACGCCCCTCACTCCCGAGAACATGTCTCGCTTCCTTGCACAGTACGACTCATGGAAGAGCACACATCCCCAGCCTGGCTCACCCGTGGGCACCTGAACGTTCGCTTCGATCCTCCGGGAGGTATCTGCCCGGTTTGGGCGGAAAGCACCGGATGCCTCCAGCGACAATGATCGCGTTCTGGAGGGGACCCCTGGCCTAGGGTTCGGACCGAGAACCCAAGCCATGGAAAGCGCGGACTCGACTTTTTCACCGTTCGGAGGATCTCAGACATACCCTAACGCCAAAGATCGCAGGGTTCGCTGATACCTGACCAAGGTTCCATTTTCACGGCGAACAAGCGTGTTCCGAGGATCGTGAGTCAGATCCTCCCGAACACTCGTTCACAGACTCAGAGCGGCTAAGGTGACCCTCACACTTACATACGGTGGCTCATTCGAACATTCCTGAACCGCCCATCCCATGAAACAGGGCTACCTCACTCTGCTGATCCTTGCTGCCCTCGGTGCGTTCCTATTCGCGAGTTCATGGTACCTTGCGGCAGATGACATTTGGTGGTGGTGGATTCCAGAAACCACTGGCGGAACCCTACTGTTGGCATGCCTGTTCGGATTGCCGGTCAATCTGGCCTACTACATGTACCGTGCCGAAGGAGGCCGCGAACCGGTTTCTCGCTGGATGGCTAGAGGAGTGTTTACTGCCGGGGTAGCAGTGTTTGCACTGAGTCTATCAATAGAGCTCGTCGTCGCTCCGCTGATTCCGGGGTGCCCTCTTTCCGATATCGGCAGCTATTGTGTTCCCCGATCCATACTGTGGGCAGGGGCTGGAATTTCCGGTGGGGTGGGTTTGTTTTCAGTTTGGGGGCTCATGTACAAGAGGCCCTCCAAGGTGCCCGCGAATGACGTTCGCAGGTTGTAGGGGTCCTGCTCGCTAAAGCGTCGTTGAGGCACACCGTCAGTGCGCTTGAGCCATTCGATACCGTCAATCTTGAACCTCAACTCTCAACGGAAAGGGGTATCCTAGAAGCGACCCCTTCGCAGGCGACTCAAGTCAAACACGGGCACGATAAGCTTTTGCGCCTGCGTTACTTTATCAATGTGATGAATTATAGACTGAGGAACATCTCAGTACTAGCGCTGATTGTGATTGCATGGGTCATAGTGGG
>JAKBKR010000384.1 GCA_021832495.1 bacterium
ACGGGACCGGGCCACTCAAGTGTACCTGGACGAACTGATGGAAACCGAAGACGCCATCGAGGGACTTCAGGCCTTCCTCGCCAAACGTCAGCCTCACTGGAAGGATCGCTAGGAAAACCGATCCGCCGAGCCTCTTTTTCCGGGCCGAACGCGTTCGGGGGGGGTCCTATCTTCCCGACCTAGATCTCTTTCCGGCGACCCATGACGCGTTTTCCCCCTTGAGCCGATGAGCGAGAAGTTCGGGATCACCTTCTTCACGGACACCTTCCCGCCCACGCACGACGGCGTGGCCAACGTCACCGGTGGGTTGTGCCGAGTGCTCTCGACCCGGGGACATGCGATTAAGGTCCTCACCGTCCGCTCGAAGGGCCAACCCCGCACCGAGCGCACTCCCGAAGGGGTGACGATCTGGCGGGTCCCTTCGCTCCCGGCTCCCCGGTACCCGGAGTACCGGGTCGCCCTGTTCCCCTCCTGGGGGTTGAAGATACCCTTGGGAGATGTAGTGCACATCCAAACGCCGGGCTTGGTGGGGCTCCGAGGTCTGCTCGCCGCGCGAGGAAGGAAGGTGCCGAGCGTGGGTACGTATCACACGGACTTGGTGGGCATCCTGAAAGGGGTGGGTGCTCACTTTTGGTCCCGGAAGTTCTATGATGCGTGGGGGCGGTTCAGCCGGGACCTGTGCCTTGCTTGCACCGTCGCGACCGCTCCCACCGCCTCCGCGCTCGCCACGTTGAAAGAAGGGGTTCCTCTGGGATCCGACCCGCACCTAGAGGTGGTCGAGAACGGGGTCGACCTCCAGCGGTTCCACCCAGGGGATGGGTCGGGTCATGACCAACCGCGCCTCGTTCAAACGCAACGTCCGCTGGTAACCTACCTTGGCCGTCTCACGCGGGACAAGGGGGTATTGTACTTCTTGGACGCAGTGGAGACACTGGGTCCGAACATTCCGTTCCTTGCCGTGGTCGGCGGGGTGGGACCCGAGGGACCTCGGGTGCGCCAACGGATGGCCGCGAGCCCTCGCCTCCGGGATCGCACGCTCTTCCTTGGGAGCGTTCCCGAGGAGGCCAAGCCTTCCCTATTGGCCCAGAGCCGGGTCTTCGTGCTCCCCTCTCGCTTCGACACTTCGTCGATGGCGGTCCTGGAGGCCATGGCGTGCGGTGTCCCTTGTGTACTGTCGAACCGGGGGGGGCCGGGGGACATTGGGCGCCGGTCCGGGGCCGGGCTTCTCGTCGATCCGGAAGATCCCGTGGCCGTTGGGAATGCCATTCTGCGTCTCCTTCAGGAACCCGGACTTGCCCGAGAATCCGCGCGCCGGGGGATGGACTGGGTGCGTTCGAATGCCAGCCTCGAACGGACGGCCATGGCCTACGAGGCGGTGTACCGCGCGGCCATGGATGCCTTCGGCTGAGCGCGGAAAGGTTCAGTCGAACAGGATGGACTCGGTGAACGTCTCTACCATGGTACGGGCGTGTTCGAAGCTGGAAGCGGACTCCTCGTACTCGATGTGGAGGTACGGGAGGTTCGCCTTCTCGAGTGCTGGCTTCCCGATCATGTAGTCGTAGAGGGCGGGCTCGCAGAACTTTGGGGTGGCAAAGACGACCCCTTCCACCCCCTGGGTGCGGGCCCGATCGAGGAGCGCCTTCTGCTTGTTCACCGAGGGATGGAAACGGACCGTCATGGGTTCCAGGTTCTGGACGTAACCCCGGGCCAGGCTCTCGAGCGGGTCGGCCCCGGTGAGGTCCGCTTGTCCGAGCCACCGTTCCCCAACCAACGCCTCGTCATGGAGGATAAAGCAGCCCGCATCCTCGATCGACTTCATCAACATGACCGGGGGCTGCTCGCAGAAGTTCCCGAGCACCATCACCTTCACCCCATCCTTCGGCTTGCCCTCTCGCGACGGGAGCTCCGCCAGGTAGCTCTCGAGCTTCGGCAAGCACTCTTCCACCGGGAGCATCCCCCCGGCCCGCAGCACGTTGTAGTACTCGGTGTAGGGGAGGAGCCCGGGCCGGGCCCTCCGGAAGGCGGTCAACTGCTCCTGCAGCGCCCGCTTGCGATTGTAGAGTTCCATGCTCCGACGGAGGGCTTCGGGTTCCAGCGGGTGGTGGGTGACACCGGCGAGGATGTCCGCAAGCCGTCGGTACTCTTCCCGCAGGTACGGCACGGCGTGGGCCGATGTGTTGTTGATGGGGTAGTGGAGGTACTCGATCCTTCGGTCCCCGAGGTTGCGTTTTGTTATTCCCGAGAGGTTCCGGGCCACGTCGCAGATGTTCGAGAACAAGAGCACATCCATCACATCGAGGTTCCCCTGAAGGCTCAATTGGAAGACGCTGCGGCTGATGGAGCAGACGAAGCTCTGGGTGTGAGCCGTGGCCATGTCCAACCCGACTCGACCCGAAGCGCCGAGAAGACTGACCGGGAGGAACCCCATGGCGTGGGCGATCTCGGAGGGGAAATAGACGGGGAAGTACCCGAGGACCGGCCGTCCGGTCGCTTTCTTCCAGGCCTTCACGGATTCGAACGTGGCATAGGAGTCCTCGGCGCTCCGGGCGAACAGATCCGCGGTCCCGTTCATGCGGCCGTCCCCCGC
>JAKBKR010000385.1 GCA_021832495.1 bacterium
TAGTATTCCGCCTCCACCTCCGCCGGCGGGCGCCGTCCAAGGCGGTGCATGAGGCGGCTGGTGTTGTACCAGTGCACCCAGGCCGAGGTGATCCCCTCGAGGTCCGACAGGGTGTTGATCGGCCCGGTTCGAAACGGCGAGTCCTTCCTCACGCACTCGGTCTTGTAGAGCCCGATGGTCGTCTCGGCGAGGGCGTTGTCATAGGCGTCGCCAACAGTCCCGACCGAGGGTACGAAGCCGCAGAGGGAGAGGGTCTCCCCGAAGCGCAGGGCGCAATACTGCGAGCCCGCATCGCTGTGATGTATGGTTCCACCGGCCAAGGGATGTCCTTCTCTTTCCCGGTAGGCGGCGGCCTGGCGAATCGAGCGCTCCACGAAGGCGGTGTCCTTGGTCAATGAGCACTCCCAGGCCACGATCAGCCCGGCGAAGGCATCGATGACAAAGGCTGTGTAGCCAAAGCCGGAGGCGACCGGAACGTAGGTGAAGTCGCACAACGTGGAGCTTGTCCGGCTCCGATGTCCCGAATTCCCGCTTGAGGGGATCGGGGGCGCGAGCCGCCCCCGGGTCAGAGATCGTCGTTACGACCTTCTTCTGCCTTGTCACCCCCCGCCAGCCGTTTTGGCGCATGAGCCGCTCGATGGTGCAGCGCGCGACAGGGACGCCGGAGCGCACAAGGTGCGCCCACATCTTGGTGGCGCCGTAGAGGGACTCCGGCTTTCTTCGCCCGTTCTGGTCGGGTTGGTAGTAGCCGGCAAGGATCTCGGTGACGGCCGTGTCCCACAGGCTGCGCTTGGAAGGTGCGCGCCTCAGGTGGGCGTAGTAGGTCCTCAAAGGCGATCGCACAACCGTGCTCCGTGAGCACTCGACAGATCGGAGCGACCCCGAGGGCATCTCGGTGTTCAGTGATGAAGGCACAGATCACCGACGTCGCGGGTCGCTCTCCCGCGGGCAAAGTCGTTGCCGCCTTCAATATTGCGACGGTCTGCTCCAACTCGGCGTTCTTGCGTTTGAGCTCGCGGATCTCGGCGGCCTGTTCAGTCGTGACGCCGCTCTCCTGGCCGGCGTCGACCCGGCTTTGACGAAGCCACTTGCGCAGCGTCTCGGCGCTCATCCCGAGCCGACCCGCGACCGTGGTGATCGCCGCCCATTCCGAGGAGTAGTCCCCCCGGTTCTCGATCACCAGCCGGACCGCCTTCTCCTTGGTCTCTCTGTCCCATCTCTTTGGCATGATGTCATCCTTCCCTCTAAAGAAGGTGTGCATCAAACCCGGGGGGATTCAATTCGCAGTCTTGCGTAGGGGTGTGACATCAGTTGTCTACCCTCCTGCGAGACGGCGAGTGCCACGAGTCAACCGGCGCTCATTTCTCACACGTCAACGTGACCCCGGCGCCAAGCAGCCAGATGTCCTTGGCAATTGCCATTCCGGCCTGGGTGGGCCAGAAGCTTCCTGGCTTGTGAAGCGTTGGCGTGCGCAGGTACATCCCCAGCAATCCGGCGGCGAATCCTGTCAACGAGGCCCCCGCCAGGCGATTGGACACGAACGGGACCAGTAACGCCGCTCCGATTCCTATCTCTGCTGCCGCGAGAGCTTTGGCGAATTGGGCGGGCTCCACTTGCCCCAAGAAGGGGTAGGCGCCGCTGGCCATGCCGTGCAGTCCCTGGGCCCTCTCCTCGGTCGCTTCCCACTTCTCCAATCCGGAATGCATGACGTAGGCCCCGATGGCCGTCCGCACCGGAAGTTCTCGCCAAGGGATCTTCATGCTGCCTCCTGGATCTGGGTCCGCCTCCAGGCGAGCGCGAACCGGGGTGGATCTGCGCACTGCCTCGCTGTTCGCGAACGCGTAACTTTCTCGTTCGGTCCGATGGTAGTCCGCCCAAGTCTTTGGTCGCCAAGGCCCAGCCCGCCGGTGGGCATGCACGCCCAAGCGCAAGCTGGACGGATACCATCGGACAATGCAAAGTATCGATGGAGTCCGGGCCCTGGTGACCGGTGCCACCAGTGGTCTTGGGGAGGCGATGGCCGATGCGCTTCTCGAGAGCGGCGCCTATGTGGCGTTCGCCAGCCGGCCCGGGGAGCGTCTGGAGGCCGCGGTTCACCAAAGGCGGCGGCGTGGCCTGAAGGCCGTAGCCGTTCCCGTCGACGTGCGCGATGCGGATGCGGTGCGGGCCGCAGCCAATCGGGCGGTCGAGGAGCTGGGTGGTTTGGACATCGTCTTCAACAATGCCGGTATCGGAATGCGCACGGTGAACCCGCGCTTCTTCGTGGAGCCCAAGCCGTTCTGGGAGGTTCCCGTCGAGGGTTTCGTGGACGTCATCAATACGAACCTGGTCGGTTACTTCATGGTGGCGCGGGCCTTCAGCCCTTACTTCGTCGGCCAGGGCCGAGGCCGCTTCGTCAACGTGACGATGAATCACGAGACAATGAAAAGGCGCGGCTTCGTCCCCTACGGCCCATCCAGGGCCGGCGCGGAGTCCCTGAGCCACATCATGGCCGAGGATCTGCGTCCCTTCCCAATCACCGTGAACATGCTGCTTCCGGGAGCCGCGACCGCCACCCGGAAGCTTCCCG
>JAKBKR010000386.1 GCA_021832495.1 bacterium
GTTCGTAGTGAATAGGAAACCGAAGCTCCCACCGATCACATCGGCCGGCAGCCCGAAGGACGGGGGAAGGACGGAAGAGATGTTCTGGAAACCCACGGAAGCATTCCACGTCTCGAGGATGATACTTCCAGAGGTCGAATTCTCACCGGCCAGCAGGACCGTGCCCCCGCTCACGGCGCCGCCCAACAAGAGGCTCATGTTGTTGGGAATGCCCGGAACGCGTTGGAATGTGAATGCCGTGCCATTGACCTGCCAGAGGACGGGGGAGGCGGGACCCCAAGTGAATACGGCATCCCAAACGGCGACTGCCGGGATGGCACCGGCCACGGCCCCTCCCCCAAACTCGGTACCCGAGATTGCGAGCGCAGTGCTTTGGTTGATCCCACCCAAGAGCGACCCCGAGAGATCGCTAAACTGCCCCGTGGACGATTGGAGATCACCTACCTTGGCCATGGCCGTGGCGTTGTCGTATCCCACAGCGACGGACTCCCCGGTGGCCAACGGGAAGAGCCCGCTCACGTAGCTCCAGGTCCCACCAGGAGTGTCCGTTCCGAGAGTGTGGGGGATCGTCGCCAGGGTCGAGCTAGTGTTCGAGCCGATGGCCATGGACGGACTCGATCCGGGGTGCACGGTTGGCATGAAAGCCCCGCTCCCGCGGGTCGCGCGTTCCGCGCTGGCGATGGGATGGGGACCACCGGTGGCCAACAGGGAGAACACGAGGAGCATGGAAAGAAAGAGAGTTCCGCTTAACGAAGGCTTCACGGCTTCACCCGGGCAGAGGCCCTGCCATTCATGGGAAGATGAAAGCGCGCCGCTCCTACGTTCGGTCCAGCGGGGCTCTCGCCATCCGGTGCCCATTGCGCCGGAGGACCATGCTCCCGGGGGCGCGCCTCTCGCTGCCGACGTTGGGGATCGGGTTCCAAAGATGTCCGGATGAATGGGCAGGCCACCGAGGTGGGGACGAGGGCCACACCGATCGTTGATCGAAGGATACCCCTCCCGGAGCCCGACGATGCGAGCCTGATGCGCAATGCCCGTTCCTCAGGGTTCTCCGGGCTCCCGTTCAGGAACTCATGTTGCCAGGGGTAGGGAGGCCGGGCCCGGCCCAAAACCCAAGGGCGGTCCGTTCTGAGTTCATGCCCTCGATCGCACATCTTGTCCCAAATCCGAACTTCGGGTATTAAAGGGCAACTGTCTCATGGGACATGCGTGGGACAACCGTCTTAAGTGAGCCGTGGGAACAGCACGAGCTCGAGGATTGTCTGGCTTCAGGGAGATCCGATGGCAGCGGACCCTGCCCGGGTGAGCAGGTAGACCTTGAGCTGGCGTGTGGAGCCCCGGACCAAGCGCGTGCTGACCGAGACCAATCCCTTACGCTCCAGCCTCCGCAGCACGACATTGAACCGATCCCTGGGGATTCCCAAGGCTTGGGCGATCCCTTGCTGGGTGAGGGACATGGGCACGATATCCTCCTTGCCGAACGCCTCGACGTGACCCCCTTGCTTGGCGAGGTGTTGGAGCAGGCGCAGGGTTAGTTGGCCAGGCCCACGTCCTTCCGTGAGTTCTGCGACCGGTCGGGACGCATCTTGGAGGATGGGAGAAGTGAACACGGCGACGTTCACCACCCCACAATCGCGCAGGATGACCTCGGCCCGGTTCAGGATGGCCTTCGCTTCCTCCGCCTTCCCGAACCGGCGCTCCCATTCGGATTTGGCCAATAGGACATGGGCCTCCGTATAGCGCAACTTGTTGGCCCGGGCTTCTTTCAGAGCCTCTTCGATCTCCCTCCCGGAAACGGCCCGTTCTCCCATTCTCATCCGCAACCGGGCACGCAAGACCAGCAGGTTGATCGTCTCATCCTGCTTGAGTGAGCATTTCCGTTCGATCCCATCGAGGGACCGGAGTGCGAGCGCGGTATCGCCGCACGCCCCCTTGGCTTCCGCGATGCGTAGGAGGAGCGGCACGATGTCCCGCGCGTTCCCGTGCCCAGCCAACTGCCGCTGCCCCCGTTCGAGAATCTTGAGCGCACCCTCAGGGTCCCCGCGTAGAAGGTGAACGTGTCCCAGCTCTTCCATGGCCACGGCGGCCTCCCAACGGAGGCCGAAGCTCTCGGCCACACGCAAGGCCTCTTGCCCGAGCCTTTCGGCCGCCCCGAGGTCCCCTCGCCACCCCTTGATCAAGGCGAGATTGCTCCCCATGATGGATATCCAGCTCTCGCGTCCCAGACCCCGGCTCAGGTCCACGGCCTCGGCATACAGTTCCTCGGCGCGCGCTTGGTCTCCAAGAGAAGAGGTGATGGAGCCCTGAAGGTTCAGGAGCATTGGCATGAGGCCCCAATGCTGGCCGGCCTTCGCACAGGCAAGCCCGGACTCGAGGGCCTTCATGGCCTCCTCCCAATCGTTCTGGTCGATGGCCACATACCCCAGCCGGTAGTAGGCAAGCCCCCGGTAGAACGTGCTCTCCGCGGGCAAGAGCCCGAGCGCTTTGCGGGCAAAGGCGACTACCTTATCATCATGGCCTTCGTAGTCGCTGAGGACGGCTTCCAAGGTTCCGACCTTCCCGAGG
>JAKBKR010000387.1:0-742 GCA_021832495.1 bacterium
AACCTGACGGCGGGACCCCTCTACCCCAAGGTGTCCCTCCAAGGGGGTTGGAACAACGTCGGATGGACGTTGACGGGGACCACCAATGCCACGGATCTCGCGGCGATGATCCCGGGGGCGACAGCAATATCCATGTGGAACTCGACAACCCAATCCTACACGACCTTCATCGTGGGCTTCTCAAGCCCGAGCTACAGCTTTTCGATTCGGCAGGGTATGGGGGTCCTGGTCTGGGTCCCCTCCACCGGAAGTTTCACCGAGTGAAGTGTGAGCACTTAGCAACGTTTATCTTGAAGCAAAACCATTATTCTAGCTAGGTTTCGAAGGGCGAAGGGTATGTATCAAGGGTTCGGGAGGCAGGAAGGGTTTGGAAGGGGCCGGGCTCCCATGCGTTCGCTCTGGCTCTTAGGAGTCGTTCTTATCACGACGTTGGGATTCGTGACCCCGACAAACGCGCTCTCCTTGTCGAGCGCGGCACCGTTCGCCCATCCCTCTTCGGTCGTTGCGTCAATGGCATCTTCAGCGATCGACCTAGGAGGCTCGTTCGTCGCTACCCCTGGGGTTTTGGCGGGATCAGAATTGGGGGGAATCGAACTCGGCCCTGCTAACTTGAAGTCCTCAGCGACCGTTGTGATCACGTTGAACGTCAAGGACCCTGGCGAACTTGCCCTTTTCGATGCTGAGGTGTCGGACCCCAGTTCCCCTATCTATGCTCACTTCTTGAGCCCGTCCCAGTTCAAAT
>JAKBKR010000387.1:752-2557 GCA_021832495.1 bacterium
TACAGTTCAGGCATCCGTAATATCGTGGCTCACGTCGAACGGGCTTTCGGTGGTTTACGCCTCTCCAGACCGATTGACCGTTGAAGTGACCGGCAGTCTCGGAGAGTTCTCACAGGCCTTCCACACCCCGTTCGCCCGGTTCCTGCGGAGTGATGGAACGACCTTCTGGGCACCCTCAGGACCCGTCCTCGAGCCATCTACCTTGGCTCCTTGGATCTTGGGTGTCGAGGGCATGAATGACATCCCGAGCTCTATTCACACGGAGGTGTCAACAGCGGCGTCGCCGGGGCAGGGGGTCATGGATTGGCCCGAGTACATGCACCAGATCTACCAATTGGACCAGATGTACAACTCAACGGGGAATGCATCGCACGGGACGGTACCGAGCTATGCCGTTGGGGTAAAGATTGCTCAAACGCTGTGGTCAAGCAAGCACTCGGATTGTGGCTACTCGACCACGGACATGAACGAATTCTACAACCTGAGCGATGGTTACTGGAGCGGTTTCCCCAAACCGATTATCCAACCTCACTACAATGTTCCTGGTTACAAAGCTCCAAGTCCGCCCGGGACCGGTACGTGCGGCGACACGGAATTGACCCTCGATATGGAGTATTCTGGGTCGGATGCCCCCGGAGCATTCCTCGATCCAACATGGGTCAATTCGGCCTCGAATGCCGCGCTGGAAGCTCTCTTGAGTTGGTTGCTCACTAACGTACCCGATCTTAACGTCATCACCCAATCTTGGGGGGGAAACGACGTAAATATGACGAGCGGCTCGTTCGAGGCGGTATACGAACAGGATTACCAGCAGGCAACGGCCTTGGGTATCTCACTCTTTGCTTCGTCGGCCGACGGGGATGGGAGCATATCTAGTGGCGCTTCTTGCGGCAGTCCGGGTACTCCCGGGCTCGATTTCCCGGGCTCCTCGCCCTACGTAATGAGCGTGGGCGGAACCGCCAATATGGTGACCGATTCGACCACCTATGCCGACGAATCCGGCAGCGACGTGTGGAACTGGTGCGCCGCTGGTCTTACCACCTTTGCGGGAAGCCAGGGGGGAGTCAGTGCAGCCTTCCCCAAGGCCGCGTATCAGATTGGCTATGCCGTGAATTCCAGCATGGGCAATGCAATAGCCGTCACGAAGGCTAACGGGGGGACCACTTGGTCGGCAACCTCAGCCCGCCCCGACCCCGACTGGTCTGGTCCCGGGGCCGACATGTCATTCTGGATCAATGGTGCTTGGAACACCCAAGGCTACGGGGGCACCAGCTTCTCCTCCCCCGCAACGGCGGGACTCACCGGTGCCATGATGGTCTTTGACGGCCACAAGCTCGGCCAACTCGGCCCTGCATTTTACAGTCTCATGTTCCAGTTCCTTTATCGGCAACCCAACAACCTCCTTGACCCGACCTACATGATCGAGAACGGGAGCAATGCCTTCTTCAACGCAGCCAAGTACTACAACACTTCTACTGGCTACGGCATCCCGATGGCCTACAATCTTTCCCTTGACCTTGGTAAGCCGTTCATCGCGACCAACCCGGAAGGGGCGGCAACCGTCGGCACCAGTTATCCGATCACCTCGACCGTTAAGGACATCCAGTCCGTGAAGTATGTCAACGTCTCATATCTGGCTCCAGGAGGGAGTTGGCAGAATGCCACGCTGTCCCTATCGAGCAGTTCCGGTATCTATAGCACTTGGACGGGCAGCATCCCGGGCTCGAGCCTGACAACCACGGGGGCTCTCAAATACTGCGTGTATGCGACGGACAAGAATCTCGGCAACTCGTGGAGCCCCTACA
>JAKBKR010000017.1 GCA_021832495.1 bacterium
CCTCAAAGCGGGGTGCAAGCGGACTGAAAAAGTAGTTGAGATTGAACACTGGACCGATGATGTAACGCTCGATGCGGGCCCGGGCCAGATCTGAGGCGGTGATGACCTTCTGGCCTACCAAGGCCTGGGACTTCTTCTGATACTCATCGTACGACGCACACGTGAAAAAACCGCGCTCCAAGGGTTTGTCCGCATGGGGCAGCTTGACGACACACAGGCCATCGATGGCCTTAGGGTCTGTGATCGCCGGAGGGAAGGGGAGCCCGGCCTTCTGGAGCAGAGTGTAGTAGTTCTCCTTCTCCAAGCGTTCCTCGAGCTTGAGCATGTTCCGAGAACCGAGGATGGGCACCTCGAGGTCGTTCTCTACCGCGGGCACCTCGAGATACGAGGAAAGGGCCCGGTTGGGCACCAAGAGCAGCCCCATCTCCCTGAGCTTGGCCTGTTCCTCCTTCGCCAGCATGTCGGGGAAAGCGTCATAGACGTTCGCTTGGTCCACGCATCCCCGGATCGGAACGCCGCTCGGGTCCCGTTCCGTTCGGAAGTAATGGGTATAGGTCCGTTCCCGCCCGCGCTGGCAGATCGCCAGTGTCCCGAACCCCTCGGATACGGCCCCGTCAAAGACGTCAAGGGCCGAATGGGAAGCCACCGCACCGATCACCGGTAACTCGGGATATTCCCTGAGCAGCGCCTGGATCTTTCCCCGTTCTACGACCATAGTGGCCCGAGGGATGAGGGAGCAGCATAAAACCCTGTCCCGCCTCCGTCCGAAGACCTCAAGAGGCCTTGTCGGCTGGCCTACGATGGATGCCCTTCGAGATCCAGTTACGCTACACACCGCCCTTTGCGGCCTACTCCGATGCCGAGGAAGCGCTGCGGGAGTTCCTTCACCTGGTGGGGTACCTCCGCGAGGATGACACCCACCCCGATTCCATGGCCTACCGGTTGGTACGGGAATGTTTCCTACGAACTCCGGATCGGGCTTGGACCGTCGAGGAGCTGCTCGCCACACTGCGGACCACCCGCCCGACGCTCTACCGGCACCTCAACCGATTGAAGGACCTCGACCTGATCGAGGAATCCCAGCCCGGAAAGGAAGCGCGGACCGCTCGGAAGGGGTACAAGCTGCGCTACGGGAGCCTTTCCCGAGCCTGGGATTTCACCGAGGCCAACATAGAGAACGTACTCAAACGCTATCGGGAAGCCGTCGATCGGATCCAGTTCCTCCTAGAGAACCCGAAGCCGTCCCCACCTTCGGGAAAGCGCTAGGGGCGGTCGTAGAGGGTGACCGTTCCAAGGCGCTTCTTGAGTTCGGCCACGGTCGGATGTTTCGCTGGGTCGCACGCTTCTGTGCCGTAGAGCGCTCCACAGATTGGGCAGGTCTTCCGCTTGTCCCTTGGATGGCTCAGCAACGACTCAAGGTCCGGTGGAGCGGACCCGGCGACCGGTTTATCGACCACAGGTACCTGCCCTGCGCCACACAGGCCGAGCCCATTTCAACCTAACGGGCGGCCCCGAACGGTTCAGGCGCCGACAACCTCGAACCGGCCCCGACTTACGATAAGGGGGTGGAACGAGCGTTTATGAGAGGACTTGCGCATCTTGACGACGCCCATCTGCATGTTGACGATGTCCTGGACCCGGTTCGCCTCCATTCGGATGATACCGTCGACGAGGTAATCCAGCGTGGTCCGGCCCAACCCGGTATCGCTCCCGTCCCCGATCTCCGAGATGAGCAAAGACGTCATCCCCAGTTCCTTGAGCTCCCGGAGAAAGTGGAACAGATCGACCCGAGGGTTCTCCTTGTTGTGGAGGGAGAGAAGGGCGTTCATGGAGTCCAAGACGAAGAGGCCGACGGGGAACTCGGACTTGAAGCTGCGGAGTTGACGGAGCACGCTCTTGAACCAGTCGGTGGTGAGATCGCTCTCCCCGGCTTCGGCCAAGAAGTGGCGCAGTTCGCCCAGGTCGACGATGGCGAGGCGGTCTTTCAGGTCGACCTGCCCCGTGCGGGCCATGCCAAGCTCGCTCATCTGCTCCTCAAGGTCCGTGCGAGACTGCTCGAGCGTCATGTAAAGGCCATGGGTTCCTCGCCGGAGGGCATTCTGGTAGAGAATTGCATAGGTGAGGGTACTCTTCATCGTGCCGGCGCTTCCCTCGATAACGACCGTGGCACCCTGCGGAATCCCACCATTGAGGATATTGTCGAGACCCGTGACGAAGGTGGGGACGCGCGGGACTCCGCTCGAGGCGCTCATGGTTTCGGGTTCTTGTTCTTGGAGATCGCAGCGATGACCTCTTGGTACACCCGGTTGGCGAGCTCGGGCCCCGCCATGCGCAACGAAAGTTCCTTGAGGTCTTCCGCCAAGACCTGCGCATCTTCGGCCGACAGTTTCTCAAGGGGCGCACCGATCCGTTTTTCCTCGGTCTTTAGTATCGTTTCTGCGACGTCGCCGAAGACCCAGCGGACCCGCTCGGCGACCGTGGTCTGGGTGATCTTCGACTTGGGCATCTTCACGGAGTGCAGGGGGCCTCGGTCTTCAGGAGCGGTTCCTCGTGGTGCCCCGAGGGTTGGGCATTGGAACGTCCCAAGTAGGGAAGCAGCGTAGCCACGGGAGGCATGTCCGTGGCGGGACGGTATTGAGAAAGGGGCACGCCGTTGACCTTGACGACCTTCTGGGCCACCCCACCGCAGTACCCACAGACCTTGCAGGACGTGTTTTCACAGTCGGTGTTCCCCACCCGTCGCAAGAAGCCGGAGGGATAGGCCTTGTTGTCGATCGTGACACCAGCGAGAGGATCGAGAGCTTCCTTGAACTTGTTGATGACCGGGATCGCGTTGTCCTTGGCGATCTGGGAGACGGCGCTCATCGGTCCCTTGAATTGGACGTAGCTCAAAATGTCGAGAAGGTTCCCGTCCCAGGACCGGCTGTTGTATGCCCGCGCGACCTTCACCAGCCAATCCGTGGCACGGTTCCGTCCTGAGAGCTTGAACCGCCGGACGCCCAGGGCTTCGTAGGCTTCCAAGTCCTCCGGTCGGACGGCGATAGAGTTCACCAGACGACCCGGGTCCCGGGCGACCTCGACCCCGCACTCCATGATCGGAGCTTCGAACCAGAACTTGGCGTTGCCGGGCTGGGAACCTAACGAGCTGTTCTGAAGGTGCTGGGCGCGGAATGGGCAATCCTTGATGCAGGTTTGGTTCGCAAGGATCTCTACGTTCATGCCCGCAGCGACTAAGTTCTTGATGAGGCGGAAGTTCTTGTTCGCTTCCTCCAAGACGATCACTTGGGCTCCCAGGTCCCGGAAGTACTCGGCCTGACCAACCGTAGTGATCCGGGCAAAGGTCGATGCCGAAATGTGGACGTCAGGGTACTCCCGGTGCAGGGCTTCCATCAGGATCGGGATGGCCATGATGAACCCGTCGACCCCAAGGTCGAGCAGGCGCGACGCCTCATCGAGGAACTCCGGAATGAAGCTCGGGGAGTACTCCTTGAGACCCAGGTCATTGCTGTTCAGCGTAACGAGGAACTTGCGGTTCTGGGCGTGGATGTGTTCGATGTGGCTCCGGAACTTCTCCGGGGTGACATCCGGAAGGATGTAGGGAGGGCGACCCCCCCCGGTCATGCTCACCGGGAATCCTCCGAAGAACGTGGACACCGGGAGATCCCGGGTCCGTTCCAAGAGGGCGTCGTCGAAGTTTGTCGCCAAAACGAACTCGTTGGCCGGCATGCCGCAAGGAAGAAGTGGCGGCTATATAAGATGTGGCAACAGTTTTAACCGCTCCGGTTGTCCGACAGGGAGGGTGAATGGATTGTTCAAGGCGCGCGTCAAGATGGAGGTGCTACGCGAGCTCCTAGAGGTCATCTCGGCCATTGTCAACGAGGTGAAGCTCTCGGTCAGCCAAGACGGGATCGATGTGAAGGCCGTGGACACCTCCCACGTGGCGATGCTGATCCTCAGTCTGAAGAAGACGGCATTCGAGGATTTCTCTGGGGAGCCGGTCGAGATCGGGATTGATGTCGAGAAACTGAAGGGCGTGCTCCGATTGGCCAAGCCCGGGGACGTCATCGACCTGTCCTACGATGCGGGGAAGGGTCGTCTCGTGGTCTCCGTCGGGAAGTTGACCCGGCACATGTCGGTCATGGATGTGGCGGGGATCAGCGATCCCAAGGTGCCGAGCGTCAATCCTCCCTGCAAGGTGGTGATCAAGACCGAAGAGCTCCGACAGGGGATACGGGGCTCGGAGTCGATCAGCGACCATGTGACCCTGACCTTGGAGCCCGACGCATTCATCATGCATTCCGAAGGGGAGAACGACAAGGTGGACCTTCGCGTCCCCAAGGAAGGGCTGACCCACCTTGAGGCGAAGGAGGTCGCGAAGAGCATGTATCCTCTCGATTTCTTTTCCAGCATGGTGAAAGCGCTCACCTCGGCCGAAGAGGTGACGATGTCCATCGGGAACGCATATCCCTTGAAGCTCGAGTTCGGCTTTGCGGGTGGCAACGGGGATGGGCGGTTCTTGCTTGCGCCCCGCGTTGAAGAGGGATAGGTCAACGCACACCATCCAAAGGGATGGGCCCGGCGAATGCGGCGACGAGTCCTGCGGGCCGGTGCGTTAACGCAAGGGTTATTTCGGTTCTGTTACAGCCTACGCTCATGAATCCGGCGCGTGTGGCCATCTTAGGCGCGGTACGGACACCGATCGGAAAGTTCCTGGGGATGTTCTCGCAGGTGAGCCCCATCACCCTCGGCTCGATCGCCGTGGTAGAGGCCCTCCGTCGAGCGGGGACATCGGCAGAAGACATTGAGGAGTTCCTATTCGGGTGTGCCATCCAAGCGGGTCTCGGCCAGAACCCGGCTCGGCAGGTCGCACTGGCCTCTGGTGCCAAGGTCGACCGGGGGGCGGTCACGATAAACATGGTCTGCGGGTCCGGCATGAAGTCGTTCATGATGGGGGCGGACCTGATCCGTTCGGGGGAACGGAACCTCGTTGTGGTCGGAGGTATGGAGAGCATGAGCCGGGCCCCCTATCTGGCACCGGGAGTTCGGGAAGGTGTCCGTTACGGCGACTCCTCACTTCAGGATGCCATGCTCCAGGATTCTCTCCTCGATGCATACGACCATCTTCATATGGGACGGACGGGAGAGGATGTCGCTCGGCGGTATGGGATCACCCGGGAGGAAGCGGACGCGTTCGCCCTTCGGAGCAATCGAAAGGCGGTGGAGGCCCTGAACCGGGGGGAGACGGGAAAGGAGATCGTGCCGGTTCCGGCATCGGTGACCAAGGCAGGGGAGGCCTCCCGGGACGAGGGACCTCGCCCGGACACGACCTTGGAGAAGCTTGCGAAGCTGAAGCGTGCGTTTGCCCCCGACGGGGTCTTGACGGCAGGCAACGCATCCCAGCTCTCAGACGGGAGTGCCGCCTTGGTGCTCGCCTCCGCCGAATGGGTCGAGCGGACCGGGAAGACCCCGATCGCATGGTTCCATTCTTCCGGTACGGGCGGAGTCCCGCCCTCCCGAGTGATGGAAGCCCCGATCCCGACCGTGAAAGAGCACCTTGCCCGTACAGGATTATCCATCGCGGACATAGACCTCGTCGAGCACAACGAAGCGTTCTCCACCGCCTCGATCGCGGTCCAGCGGGCGCTCGAAATACAGGAAAACAGGTTCAATGTGAACGGCGGGGCTGTGGCGCTGGGCCATCCGATCGGCTGTTCGGGAGCGCGTATCATCGTCACGCTGCTTAACGCAATGCAGCATCGGAAGGCGCAGCGGGGCCTGGCCACCCTTTGTATGGGTGGAGGCAACGGGCTCTCGGTGATCGTGGAAGCCCCGTAGTCGGGGCCTCTAACGAGATGCCTACGAAGGCCTGGCGAAGAGGGGAAGTGGACTGGGCGAGAGTTTCCTGCCAGAGGTTCATCCTCCCGGCATTTTGAACTCGCGGCCTCTACCTTGCCAAGGTAGCGATCTTCCGCTGATCTACCAGCCCATTTCCCCGGAAGGTCTGACCCATGGACGAACATAAACCCTTCGAGTAGGAAAGGCTCCCTGCCCGCGACCCGGGGCTCTTCGGCATGGGGACGGGCGGTCTCCAACCTTTCCTCGTCGATTTTCTCGAGTCGGGAAGGAGAGGCCCGTCATGTCCTGCCGCGGCGTGGGCTCCAAAGGCTCATCTACTCTATCCGATTCATCTCTCGCCATGTCGGCAGAAGGAGAAGGGAATCCGATCGACCTGCTCATCAACTCATCGAAGCAACTCTTCACCCCGGAAAAGCTCGTGGCGGACGTGGCCATGGACATCATCAAGGATGAAGTGCGCCACCATCTTGAGCAGAAGATCAAGCAAGACCCGGTCCTTGCCAAAGAGATCAAGGAAGCGGTGAAGGAGCTATTGGAAGCCCGGGCCCTTGAATACTCGGCGCTGATTCGGCTCACCGCGACGATCGCCCGGCTAGGGATCGTGGCCGTACCCGAGGAGATGAAGATCCGTTTTGCCCGGGAAATGGCGTCGCTCGTTGGCCGCGAGATCGGCGCCGTGATGGAGAAGACCCTCTGACCCGTTCCGACCCGCGCTTGCCAACCCGTTCGGACAGTTCCCGTATTCCGCATACGAGCCTTTCCACTTCGCGATCCGTCGTGTAGAGATAGAACGACGCGCGGACACTGCCCTCCAGACCTCGAGACCGGTACCAAGAGTGAACGCAGTTCATCCCGGAACGCACGAGAACACCATAACCGGCGTCGAGGAAGAGGGCCACATCGTGGGAGTCCACTCCGGGTATCACGAACGAGAAGATGGGTCCCTTGGAATCGGGCTCGATCAGCCCCACTCTCTGGAGCGGCATATCGCGGGTGGCCCGGTCGAGCTCCATCTGCAGGTGCCTTTCGTGTCCGGCCATCTCAGAGAAATCCACCTTTTCCAGGTAACGGAGCGCAGCGTGGGCTCCGATGATGCCGGCGTAGTTCTGGAGCCCGGCCTCAAAACGGGCCGGTCCGGGCAGCAGTTCGTGTGACGCATAATCGCTCCACGAGACGGTCTCCCCACCGGAGAGCAGCGGATGGAGGCGGTCCAATGCTCCCGGGGCCCCGTAGAGTAAACCCGTCCCGGTCGGGCCCAGCATCTTGTGGAGCGATAGGGCGTAGTAGTCCACCCCCAAGCGAGCCAGCTGCAGCCGATGGTGGGGAGCGGCCTGGCTCCCGTCAAGGAGCACCTGGGCACCGGCGTCGTGGGCCGACTCCACGATCTCCGAGCCCGGAAGGAGGCGGCCGTCGAGATTGGAGGCATGAAAGAAGCTCACCAACCGTACGCCCTTGATCAGGGCATCCCGGTACGAATCCGCGTCGAACGCCCGGTCGTCGGGAAGCTCGAGGAACTTCAAACGAAGCCCGATGGCTTTAGCCAATGTCTGCCACACTACCAGATTCGAATTGTGTTCCTGATCCGTCAGGAGAATGACATCGCCCCGGTGGAGGTCGAGGCCTTGGGCCACGACGTTGATGGCTTCGGTGGTATTCCGCACATGGACGAATCCCGAGGGATCTCCCCCAAAGAAATGGCCAGAGAACTCTCGCATCGCCTCGACCTTCTCGGTCACCTGGGAGGACCACCGGTGGACGCTGCGTCCGCCGCACCCCGGGTAGCGGGAGTAGTACTCGTCCATGGCTTGCAGGACCAGTCGAGGGGTCAGCGACATGCACGCGCTATCGAGGTAGCTCACTCCTTTACCACGGCTTGTACGCAGGGCAGGAAAGTCTCGACGCCAGCGCTCGGCCCAAGAAGCCATGGAAGGTTCGAACCCGGAACGCTTATTTTAGGTTTGAAGGTGGGCCGAAACGTCCATGACGCACAGGATCACGATGATCCCAGGAGATGGGATCGGCCCGGAGGTCACGGCGGCGACCCGCGTGGTGGCCGAAGCGACTGGCGTTCCGATCGAATGGGAAGTAGTCGAGGCCGGGGAGAAGGTGATGGCCAAGGAAGGCACGCCGCTGCCCGCCTATGTACTGGAGAGCATTCGGAAGAACAAGATCGCGATCAAGGGCCCGATCACCACACCTATCGGGAGTGGTTTCCGGTCGGTGAACGTGGCCATCCGCCAAGAGCTCGATCTCTTTGCGGCGGTGCGGCCGGCCCGGGCGATCGCCGGTGAAGGAACGCGGTATCCGGATGTGGACCTCGTGGTCGTACGGGAGGGTACCGAGGGCCTCTACTCCGGTGTCGAACACTGGGTCGACAGGGACCACAGCGCTGGGGAGACTGTTAACATCATCACCCGGAAGGCTTCAGAGCGTATCTGCCGCTTCGCCTTCGACTACGCCGTCAGCAACAACCGTAGGAAAGTGACTGCCGTCCACAAGGCCAACATCATGAAGGTGACGGGAGGGCTCTTTCAGGAGGTGTTCCGGCAGGTTGCCAAGGGTTACCCCGATATCCCCTCAGAGGAACGGCTCGTCGACAACATGTGCATGCAGCTTGTCAAGAAGCCGGAAGAGTACGATGTCATCGTCACGACGAACCTCTTCGGGGACATCCTGTCGGACCTGTGCGCCGGGCTTGCGGGCGGGCTCGGCGTCGCGCCCGGAGCGGTCTTCGGGAAGGACGTGGCGCTCTTCGAACCGGTCCATGGATCCGCCCCCAAATACGCCGGACAAGACAAGGCCGATCCCGTGGCAGAGATCCTCTGCCTTGAGATGCTCCTGCGCCATCTAGGGTACAAAGAGGCGGCCGAACGCGTCTTCCGCGCGGTATGGGAGACCATCTACGAGAAGAAGGTCGTGACCTACGACCTGGCCCTTCCCGGTTACACCTTGTGGCCCACGAAGCCTTCCAAATGCTCTGAAGTGGGCCGGGAGATCGCCCGCAAGATAAAAGAGGTCGACCTGGACGCTCCCTTGAAGCGGCGAGAATGGACGAACGCCTCCATCGCCACCACAGAGAACTTGGTGACAGACAAGGTGCTGGAAGAATGAGCCCTGCCGGTAGCGCGCGATCCCCGCTACCGGGTCTGCGTATGCCAAAGGAAGAGGGACCATGACGGAGGAGGACAATTTTCGGGAGACCCAGTACTACGCCATGCTGAAGGAGCATTTCGGGACGCAGCATGTCGTCGCAAAGACGGGGTACCATGCGAACTGCATTTGCCGGGAATGCACCCACAGTTGGCGTGGGGAGTGCATGCGGGCCCATTGCGCATGCTGCACGAGCCCTTACAAGGCGTGAACCGACCGATGGACCCGACCCAGCAGTTCTGGGGTCAATCCGTTGTCTCTTCCGGGTCCTTCGCCCGCCGGTGCTTCCGGTCGTGCGAAAAGGCCTTCAACCAAATCACGGCCACGATGAGTGCGGCTCCGACCAAAGCCTCGATCGCCAGATAGCTGGGGTACACACCGATCCCCAGTACCCCGTTATCCACAGGAGCTGGGGCAATGAATTGGACCGTGACATTTTGGGGCCCGCGCACGACCAAAATGACCGGGGACTGAAACGCCGTGTATCCTCCCCCGGCGGATATAGCGAAGGACGCTGTCCCATTCGGGACCCAAAGTATGAGTGTGGTGGCATTGGAAGAGACCACCTTGCCTCCCCACGTTACCTCCCAGCTCGTCCCATTGGACAGGCCGAGGGCGACGAAAGTGATGTTGTAGAGGAAGGGGTGGAATCGGACCTGTAGGGTGACCCCTCCCCCGTCCACCCGGAAAAAGCCGGTACGGTTCCCTGTGACGTATCCGGGGACGGGTTGCACCGTAAAGGCATAAGAACCATTGATGAGGGCGAAGGCGAGGGTGGATCCAGTGGTCGATCGGGTTGCGGAGGATATCGTAACGGACCAATTCGCCGATGCCGGCAACCCGGACTCCTCGAACCCTACACCAAAGAGCTGGCTGAACACCGCGGTCTCTGTGGCAGCTCCCAAGACTGTGAGCGATACGTTGTTCCCGGTACCCGAGTAGTTCCCCGCACCCTCACCGACCCACCGGACGAACGCGTACCCTGGGGCGGGTTGGGCCACAAGCGCCACCTTGGTTCCGTTGTCATACCATCCGCCCGCGGTCTCCACACGGCCCATGGATGGAGAAGCGGACCGGACAGTGAGATCGTACTGGGCGGTGAACGATTCCGGGATGAGGGAGAGGTTTCCGTCGACGGTCACATTGCCGGCGGGAAGAGACGCGACGAACCGTTCCCCCGAACCATACGGTAGTGGGCTTGCGACGGAGAAACCATAGGTTCCGTTCGCGGAGGAGTACGATATCGTGCTGGACGTAGACGTCGTGTTCGTACCATTGAACCGGGCGGTCCATGCCATGTTCGCGGGCAGACCCGACTCCTCGAAGTTGACGGGATAGGTGAGAAGGGTGAAATCCGCGACCTCGACGGTGGGGCTGCTCATCGTGACGTTCGCCAAGCGGCTGGTGCCCAGATAGGCCCCGCACGGAAGGATGTTCGTGCACAGGCCGACCCACGCGGTCAGCGTGTAGTTGCGAATGGGCGCTGCATCGATGGTCGCCGTGGAACCCTGAGGATAGTATCCGACCCCCGGGGACGTGAACCCGGCGCTGGCGGGGGTACTCGTCGTAAAGAGAAGGTAGAAGGTGGTGTAGGTTGTCGGCCAGGTGACATTCTGCCCGGCCACGACCAAGACGCCGGCCGACTGGTTCGAACGATACTCCTCGAGCGGTGGGAGGGAAATGTTGAGGAGGGTGAGGGTCTGGCCGGTGATCTGGCTTGTCACGGAGTAGGCAAAGGTCCCGTTTTCGGACTGGAATGAGGTGCTTGAGTTGGTGGTCGAATGGGTGACCCCGGCGAACGTGACGTTCCAAGTGGTTCCGGCGGGCAATCCGGTCTCGGTAAAGGTGACGGTGTAATTTTGGGCCGTCGTGACGCCCGGTAGGTACGTAGGAGAGGCTGCTGCCATGGGTGGAAACGCCAGCAGGAACACCAAGATAGAGACGCCAACGAAGAGCTTTCGGAGTCCCCCCAGTGACCCGTTCATTCTCCCGAGCCAAGGGGGGAGGTTCTCTTAGCCTTTTGCATGGGGGACCCGGTCGTAGTTCACGGGCCGCTTGGAGGTTGTGGAGCGGTCCGCTGGAGCCGGGAACGGCGTTCGGCCCAAGCGTACGTCCAGGCGGCAAGGGAACTGACACCGATGGCCGCGACGAGGTAAAGAGCTGAGGTGGGGCCAGTGACGAGCGGCTCATTAGGAAGGTTCGGAGGGGGTGGGGGAAGGGCCAGTTCGAGCGGGAGCAACTGGACGGTGTACTTGTAGACGAATCCGATCGCGGTGATATTGAGGAGGATTGTCCCGGTGAAGTTGGGAGCGACGTAGCCAATGGCCACCCGGCCAAAGGTCCCGGTGAAACCTGCGTTCGGATCCACTACGCCATCTCCGGGCAGGACGGAAACGATGACCAGTGCGCCGTAGAGCGGAAGCCCGGTGAGGGCGGCGCGGACCTGTACGGTCAGGTTCCCGTGGAAGCGCGGACCGACGGTTCCTGGGGAGACGGAAACCAGTACCGGACCGTGCCCCCAGGTCACGTTCACGAGCTGTACGGCACTCCCCAAGATCGCGCGGGATTGGGAGGCAGAGACGTTGAAGTACAGGATCTCGGTGATGTTTTCGATCGTGGCCGGGGCCGAATAGTAGAGATGGACCCGGCCGGCACTGTAGTTACCCCAATAGGTGAAGGCCCCGCCGTACGCTTCGGCCGAGATACTTCCGAACTGAGGGGGCGACCCGGTCCCGTTGTCTATCGCAAGCTCGACCCCGGTGCTGGTCATGCTCGGCACCGTGGTGTTGTTGACCGCAGAGGATATCTCGAGTCCGCCCATTCCGGGCTCGACCCGGAACGAGACCGAGGTAATGCTCGCAGTGTACCCCGGGAAGGAAACCGTGGCGCGAATGGACCCGGGACTCGACACCGAGCCGGATGGCAACATGGGGGCGAGGAAGGAGGCCGTTAGGAAACCCTGAGAATTGACCCGATCGGTGGAGTACTGGACTTGTCCCATGGTGGCCGAGAGCGCGACGGTGGCATTCGGGACGATCCCACCGGTCACAGCGACGTGCGTGCTGATCACGATACCGTCCGAAGACCCCGAGAGGGGATTTGCCACACTTAGGCTTATGGAAGGAAGCAGAGAGGGGCCCGCGTTCGGGTTGACAATAAGAAGCACCTCGCCGGTACCGTTCGCGTATCCCGGCGCGCTAACGTTGGCGTAAACGGGGTACTGGGTCGTCTGGGATACGACCGGGGCCGTGTAGTTTGTGAGGGCCACTCCCGAAACGCCGGTCGTGCCCGTAGGATCCGAGAAGATCCCCTGTGAAGCGGTGAAATGGACCGTGGCCCCCGGGACCGGAGCCCCGTTGAATGTCGTCTCAACCGTCAGGACGTTCGAACCCCCGGACGCAAGGGTCCCATTCGAAGGCACGAGGGAGACCGAGAGAGTCCTCGGTAGCGCGGGACACGGGGTGGTAGTGTTCCCGATGTATACGCACGCCGAGGCCCAACCCCCGCGCTGCGGGGTCGAAGAATCATTGGCCACGACCGTTACCAGGTAAGTGCCGTTCGCACCGTAGGCATGAGTGAATGTCGGGCCATCGTTCGCCCAAGAAGATTCATAGGTACCATCCCCAAAGAAGTAGGCGAAATGGTAGGGCGCTTGCCCGCCACTCGCAACGGCATCGAACTCTACCGGAAGCCCGATCGTGCCCGTCGCGTTGGGTACCAAGAGGTCAACCGGGAGAGGCCCGCTGTTGTTGACATTGATGACGAGGGGATTCGACATGGCAACGGCAGAATTGTTATCGTATCCGACCGCAAAAGTGACATGGGCTCCCGGGTCCTGATACGCAGCGGTCACAGAATCCGAGGCGGTGGTGGTCGCATTCCCTTCGCCGTAGGGAGGGCCGACGTCTCCGAGATAGAATTGGTATCTTGTGGGGACCGGTTCCCCAGGCCACGGCTGTGCCGACAGGTTGACCGGTAGGGGGCTCCAGGGATAGGGAGACTCTCCGCTCAAAGGGGCCGCCCGGAGGAGCAACTGGCCCGGCCCGGCTACGGTCGTCATAGAACGGTTCCTAAGCGTTGCGAGAAGTCCGGTGAAGTTGGGGGTACCCATGCCCGTCACGGCGTTCCAATATGGCCCCGTGTGGTAGCCATTCCCCCCTTTGGTGATCTGGTGGAAACTGTTGAGGTAGGCCGGAGAGGAGAGGATCGAATAGAGCGTCGGGGTCAGGAACCCGGGAGGTCCACCCCCGAGGGCATCTCCGATGAGGGCGCCCAGTCCGGCCCATTGCGGAGCGGCATCGCTCGTCCCCTCGACGAACACGGCGGAACCGTTGTAGATCATCCCCAAGGGCACTGCCGCGACGAGCGCTACGTCCGGAACCCCTCGGGTCGTGTTGGTGTAGGCACTGAACCCCGGGCGGCCGTCCTGCCAAGTTGGCCGAGGGAGCAGGGAAAACCCGCCGCCGGAGCCACCGCCGTTGCTACAGTAGCTCGCCGTCCCGTTCCATGCGAACTCGCTTCCATAACCTCCGGTGGGAGAAAGCTTGAGGATGGTGCCGCCCACCCCGACAGCGTGGGGGTCCGATGCCGGATACCATGGGGTGAAAGTGGGGGTTCCGCCATTTGCCCCGCAATCCCCGCTCGCCACAAAAACCGTGATACCTTCGGCGGCCGCTTGGGCGAGGACGGGACCCAGGGTGGCCAGACTACCGTCGGAGGAGGCGTTGCATTGGTAGCTGCAGGGACCGAGGTTGTAAATGCCACTCTCCGGCTCTCCCCAGGAGAGCGATATCACATCCGCGCTCCTCGTGGCGACGAGCCAGTCCACGCCGAAATAGAGACCATAGGCATTGTTGGGGGACAGTACCAGGGCGATCCGGGCATCGGGGGCGGTGGCGTGGGCCCATTGCGTATCCAATCCGATCTCTAGCCCCCATCCGGAGGAGTAGGAACTGTTCATGTCACCGCCGGGAACGGG
>JAKBKR010000388.1 GCA_021832495.1 bacterium
GATCGTGTAGTTCGAGTCGCCATGGAACTCGTGGGGTTCGAGGAGGGCGCTGTCCATCTGCGCATCGGACACCTTGATCCCATCGGGAAACCGCCCTTTGTCGAGTTCCGATCGGACCCGGAGTCCGGCGGTCGAGGTGGTTGTCCCGATCAGACTGACGATGACCGCGAGGCTCACGAGGGGTTTCCCTCGCCAGTTCATGGCGATGTGGGAGAACAGGCGGTGCTCGATCCGATTCCACTTGCTCGTCCCCGGAGGAAAGTGGCCCACCGTGAGCGTCAATCCCGTCCGAATGGCGAACTGCTGGAGTTCCCACTCCCAGAGCCAAGACTTCGCCCCGTTGCTGCCTCCGCAGTCCGCCGTGATGAGCAGCGAGGTCGCGCGGGGGTAGGAGGGGCGGCCCATGACCTCCCACCACCGTCGGATCGCGCGCACCGCGAACGTCGCCGTGTCGTGGTCGATCTCGACACTCACCCACCCCTCGTTGCGGTTCAGGTCGTACACCCCGTAGGGGATTGCCTTCCCCTTCTGGGGAATGAGGAAGTCGTGGACCCGAACCGGCTCGGGCTCGCACTGTGGCCACCACTCGCGTCCAGCGTTCTTGAAGCCCCCCACCAGCTCCTTCTTGTTCGTGCCCACCGAGATCGCCGGCTGGTGACGGCTCTGGTGGCGGGCCACCTGGGCATTCAGTTACCGGAATTGGGCATCCGGGTCCGGATGGGTGGTCTCCTCGCGGATCTTCTGGGTCAACTGGAGGCTGTAGCCCACGGCATGGAGCAGGTCCGCGACCAGATGGGAACTGACGTCCTGCCCGAGCGTCTGCAACTCACGCGCCAGGCGGCGAGTGCTCCGAGAGGTCCACCGCACGATAGACTGGGGTCGGCCGCTGGCGGTGGGCTCGACGAGCGCCTCGAGGTTCGTAAGCAATTGTGGGTTCTTCCGGGCAGTGGGTGTGCGCCCCCCGCCGGGTCGTCGGAGGCGCCCGGGCTCCAGCCGCTCCCCGGACCGGACCTCCTTGAGCCCTCGGGAGATTGTAGAGCGGGAGAGACCGGTGGTCCGGGCGACGAGACCAATCCCCCCATGGCCGAAGGAGAGGGCATCCGTCGCCGCCCAGTACCGACGCGATCTCTCGGTAAGTTCCGGGGCGAGAGACGCATACTTGGCCAGGACGACTGCGAGCTCCAAGGTCGAGATCGAAACGGTTCCCGGATATATGGCTCACTTATTCAGTAGCAGCCCCTTAGATAGCGTTGGTCTGCTTGCGCCCCTTGCTCATGAGGTCATCGGCCGACAGGATGCCATGGGAGATGACGACAGACATTCCGTTGCGTATGAGCCAGGTTGGAATCAGCAATCCTTAGGCGCGGACGAGTAAACCGGAGAGTGAGCCTCCACGCAGGATCGCTGTTGGCGCCGGAACGGCCAAGATTGGAGTTTGAGCAACGGTGAAGTGGAGCGGTTCAATCGGGCTCCGAACTCGTCAGCCTCCGCCGACCCATCTTTAGCGCCGTAGGAGCTTTTCTAGTTCAGGCAGGTAGGGGCTGCCGTCACACAACCCGTGAACTTAGAGGCGGCAGCGCTAGAACTTGTTTCGGTCACAGTTGGTGAACACATCGGCACACCGACGAGGATTGCCAGGGGTTGCACTTACCGCGTACCGTGTGACGCACCCCTTTAGATTTGGACGCCCTTGGTCCGTAGATCTGCCGCACCTTCCCCCAGCGCAGCGGGGTCTGGCGGAGAAGCAGTGACCTCCGGGAAGACCTGGAGCGCCGAGAAAGAGGTACCGTTCGGGCTCGGAGGGATCGCGCTTCACCCGAACGCTTCCGATGTCGGCAAGCGCCACGGCATCAGACCCGCCCCCGACTACGAGTGAAGAGCCTATGTGCGCGGCGTTTTGACCTCAAGGTTGCATGGCATCTCAAGGCAAGATCCGGTCCGGCGTCCTAACCCCAGCGCAGGCCCGGGAGATCTACGCCTATAACGAGAGACTCTTCGAACGGTATGTCACAAAGATCCGACGGCTTCCTGAGCCAGCGGCCCGACGGCGCGAAGGAATCGGCCACGAGACGCTGTTCAACACCCTCGTGCACATCCTGAATGTCCACGAGGTCTGGCTGGGGTACATCCTGCAAGGACGGAGCTCCGACCCCGAACTGCGGGCCCTTTTCTTGGACCCCTCGCGCCAACCCAGGGATTGGACAGGCTTCCGCCGTTACAACCGGAGGGTTTGGCAGTTGGTACACCGCTACCTTGAGTCGGTCACCGCCCGTAACCTGGCCCAACCTGTCCGGGTGTTCTGGATGGCCGGTCGATACGTCGCCGCCGACGGGATCCTCCAGGCGACGTTCGAACAGGCCCATCACTTGGGCGAAATCATCGGGGTGCTCAGGCAGCACGACATCGAGCCGCCCGAGATGGCATGGATTCGGATGGGTGGGCCGGCCGCCGCCCGCCGCTCCATCCCGCAAAAGTCGAGGACCAAACCCCTGGCCGACGATTCGGGACGCCGAGCCCGCCGTCGTACTGACAACCAAG
>JAKBKR010000389.1 GCA_021832495.1 bacterium
TAAATAGTCGCCGCCGGGACCAGCCGAATTACCCCCGCTGACAAGAATGCCCTCTCCAACCAAGAAGCTCGATGCGTCCGCCAACGGAATAGTCATAGCACCGGCACTCACCGCACTGGCTGTCGTAGTTGTGGCTGACGAACCGGATGCATAGAACGGAGCAGCTTTGACACAAATATAATTGGATGTACTAACCACGGGACAACCGTTTGCCAGTGTTCCCGTGTCCAGGCGTATCTCTCCGCCGCGGCTCGGCGTGAGTGTGATGTTCTGATTCGTCCCTCCGGCATTGAGATTCAGGCCTCCAGTATTGATGAAGGAGAGGTTCGGATACGAGGTTGTGGAGACGGTGGAACCATAAAACTCATTGGCTCCTACATTGCCTGCATTATCCACCGCAAAGAGGGTGGAAGAATTCGAGGTGAGATCAAGGAAATTGCCGTTTGAGGCGCTTGCCGTGACCCCCGAGCCGTTCAGAGTCACCGAGGCATGGGAGACGAAGGCGCCGAGGCCGAAGGACAAGACAGCCACGGCAATGGAGGCGAGGATCAATAATAAAGAGAGGCCGAAGGAGTGACGCATCATGAGGGAATGTTTTTCTCATCATAGGACACTGGCCTAGGATAAGAAAGTTGAGCATGTGGATAACTATTCGGGGAGATGCATGATTGGGGGCTACTAACAGGACGTGCGGGAATTTGAACCTTGGGAGTGATGAGAGACGCTCATTTGGTGCTCTCATAGATTGCTTGAATCTCTGCCGGACTCAGTGCTTTGGAATAGATGCGGACGCTCCCGATGAGGCCACCGAAGAAGCCATCTATCGAAGTCCTCGAACCAATGTATATGGGAACGTTGCTACCGCTACAGGAAGGATTGACGGTGCCCATATTGCCACCGGCTGAGGGGCTTCCTTGGCCGACTCTGGTTCCGTCGATGTAGACTGTCACGGTATTCCCGGTTGTGTTAACGACGAACGTGCCGAAAGCCCAGGTACTCGTGGGCGCGAGGAAAGGATATCGGGCTCCCCCGGAAGAGCCATTCACGGTCCAGTAATCAAGCGAGTTTGCTGGAGTAGAGATTCCCCACCCTAGGCAGCCGCTATTTCCGACAGCTTGGCTTGCAAGTATCTCATTGGGGCCAGCAACTGCCCCCGCGATATAAAACCAGAAAGAAAAAGAAAAACTATTACTTCCAAAGTTATAGAGGCTGCTGTATGGAATTTGTATATAGTCATTACTCCCATCAAACGCCCCCGCCCATGTCTGGTTCTGCCCCGCCGAGTAATACCCACTGGTCCCTGCCTGGGTTCCGGACCACGTCCCGTTGTTCCCATGCCCCGACGAGTCATACGCCACGGTCCCTTGCCCCTCATCGAGCTTCCAGTACCCCGTAAGCGAAGGGTTGTAATCGATAGGCATGAGGGAGAGGTCCGTCCCCACCTCATAGAGATCGGGATACTGGCCCCCGTCCTTGGACTCCACGTCATGGCTCCCGCCCATCTGGTACTTCGTGGACTCCATGTTGGCAGTGAGTTCCCAGGGATCGCCGTTCACCACATAGGCATAGTAGAGGCCCGAAGAGGTGGTGTTCGTGGGGTCCACGGGCAAGACCCCCAAGGGAGAGCCGAAGGAGCTTGCCGCAAAGTCCACGGGGATCCATCCGGTGCCGTCGGTCTTCTTGTACCAATTGGGTCCCGCGCAATGGTAGGTCCAGTCCGCAGGCAAGGAAGAGGAAGCCAATCCGATGCCCGAACAATCGGTGCCTGCCGACGAGGTGGCCGTGGGGTCCGGCACCGACACATAAACTACGGAGGAGGACCCCATATTCCCACCCACCACATCCCCATTGTACAAAGTAAGCGCCTGGTTCATGGTCGCAAGGTCGGAGACCCGGTTGCTATCCCGTGCCTGTCGCAGCAATTCTGCCGGATTCAAGGCAAGGATCACGACCGTGGCAAGGACCGCGATGATCGCGATCACGATCAAAAGTTCGATCAGGGTGAAGGCGGCGCGGTGATCAGGAGATTTTATGACTGTTTTACCGCGGGGGGTCATGTGGGGATAGGAAAGCAGGACTTTTTATTAATATAGCATATCGCCGATGACCCGCCCTGGACAGGCGCAGCATCGCTCATATGGTATGATTACAACTGTGGATAGGAAGAAACTAGTAATTACCATTATCGTTACTGCGGTGGTCGTGGTTGCCGTGGGAACGGAATTGCTCATCCATCACGGGAGCGCGCCGAATGCCGGTTCCGCTCCTGGGGAGTCGGCGAGCAGTAGTTCCGAAACCGTCGAGCCGGTCGTGACGAGAACGGCGGTTCCCGCCGGCGTCGCGGTGCCTGAAGGGGCGGCCACGAGCGCCACCCCCGGTGAAGGAACGCCGACCGCGGTGGCTCCCGCCGATCCCACCGATTCAGCAAGTTACCGCAGCTTTGTTGTGAAGGTCTCGAACGATGCCTTTTCGCCCAATGAGGTCGCCGTCTACGCGGGCGATACCGTGAGCCTCACCCTGACGGCGGTGGACAAGTC
>JAKBKR010000390.1 GCA_021832495.1 bacterium
TCGACATCAGTACCAAGACCGACGACGAACTGATCGCGCTCGCCGATGCAAAACGACTCGGGAGAGGAGCGGGGCTCGCTGCACCCCAGCCGCGAGGAAATCAGCGGGTTGTGGGACTTGACGAAGCCGAGGGGCTCGTGGCCCAGGGTTGGGATTACGTTGCCCAACTCGGTCCTGATCGGGTAATCCTCCGGATAGTCGGTCCAGGTTGATGTTCGTTCCACGTAGGGCCACCGGGGAGGGTGACGCCGCTCCCAACGGAGACGCAGATGCTCTGAGGGAGCTCGACGAACTCGAGCAAGAGATTCGGCTGCTTCCGGAGTCAGATCGCAAGTCGGCGAAGATGCGGTTTGCCATCTTCCGGGCGATGTACAGGCTGCGCAAAAGCCCAGAAGGGCGCGCGATGGCGTTCCTGTTCGACCCATCCAACATGCCTCAGGTTGACTTGTTTCAAACGGTCGAGGGCCGAAACGAATACCGAGCGCGGCTCGCAAACCTTCTCGAGAGGGGAACGGACGAGGAGGCGCGCCGACTGGTCCGGGGGTGCGCGTGGTTTAGGGAACTTAGTCCCAAGGAGCAAGCCGAAATCCTAAGACGGCCCAAGCAACTGGAGTTGGCCGCGAAAATCCGTTCGGAGATGGAGCCCACTTCCGCAGAAGCTCACCCCGCCGGCTCAGCGGATAGTTCAACTTCGTCGCTCTCGGAGGAGGAGCAGGTCCGCCTGTCCCGAGTTCTGCGAATGGCATTCTACAACCTCGGTGAATTCGACCGCGAGACGTACATCAGGGCGAGAGAGACCGAGGATTGGGATACTTTGATGGAGTTCTATGTCCGAATCTATTTCTGCTTTGCCCTCGCATTGATCCCTGTCCCGCCGGGAGAAGCATACGGGCACCGCAACCGCTCCCCGATGCTCCTCGACACCGATAGGAAACCGTGTGAATACGGTGGCTGCGGAGCGCCGATTCCGAACATGGCTCATTACTGCCCCAAGCATTCAACCCAAGCGAAGAGGGACAAGGACGCCAAGAAGAAGGCCCGACAGTACTCACGGGCCGCCCGGCTTCGAGAGGAGAGTCATGCGGCCCCGGGGGGGGTCGGGCTCATGATCAACCCAGACGGGACCTATTCGGGTGAAATGGACCCCGGCCCGGACATCCGGACTCTACGGCGGCAATTTCAGAATCGCTAGCCGACCGGAACCTCCACTGACGTGCAACGGGGGGGGAGAACGTAGTGTGACGACGTATGGTCACACGATCCTGGCACAAGGTCACTGTCTGCGGCCGGACCCATAGAACCCGGGTCCTAAACCTTCCCACCGCTTGGTGTGATGGCGTCGGGTTGGAGAAAGGAGCTCGGATTGAGATCCTAGCTGGGCGGGTCCTCGTAGTAATCCCGCCCGACGTTCACCAGGACGCAGAGCCAATTCGGAAGCTGATGCTTCAGCGGGGGTTTCTGTGATCCCGCCGGATGAGCCACAGCGAGAGCCCGCTGGCAACCGTGTCGACCTCACTCCCCTGAAGGGAGACGCACGCACAGGATACCCGCCGGCGCACCCCTTCCGCCTCGCTATCGAGGCTCTTCCCGACTCGGTGACGCACGCAGAATTCCTTGCTCAACTCCGCATCCTCCTCCCCCTGACCCGAATTCGGGAGGACCCGTGAGTGAACCGGCGGAACTCGCGTCGCGCGGGTACTTCCTACTCCCGATACCGAGGAAAGCGAAGTACCCGCCTCCAGCCGGATGGGTCGACCGCAAGGAGCCCTTCGAAATCCCCGCCGATAGCAATGTCGCCATCGGGGTTCGGGGTGATGTGGCAATTCTGATCACCAATGATGAGCGGTCGACAGCTTGGGCGAGTGAGCAGTTTAGCCTTCCCAACGTCCGCTCAGTTCGAGGAGGACACTGGTACTTCCGTGCTAGGGAAGGCCAGGCCAACGAAGCGAACAAGCTCACGCCTGTCGGTATGATGGAGTTCCACGTCAGGAACAAGTACGCCCTGATTCCACCGAGCATCCACCCATCTGGCGCGACGTACCAGTGGGTACGGCCGCTCCTCCCGGCCGCCGAATTGGCAGAGGCCCCAGATCTCCGAGACTTGTGGAATCCCGGAGGGACACATCACGCAAGGCTGCTTTCCATGAGCGCGGCCGCGGCGCACGCTGGCGAAAACGCCGACTCGATCCTTGCCCTGCTGACCACCTGGCGCAACGGCCACCTGCCCGACCCGCATGCACACCCCGACCGCGAACTCCAGGAGATGGCGAAGAGCGCCTTCGACAAATTTCACGTTGAGACGGAACACCAGATCGGCGAGGTCGACTCAAGGCCTCCTGAGGGTCCGGTTCTTACTGACGGGCCGTCTGCGACCGACTCGAAGGACGGAAACAAACCGAACCGACGATTCGAGTCCTACTTCGAACTTCCCGACGGCCGCATCGCCGAGGAAATCCTCTCGCCGTCGGGCCCTGTGTTTCTGGTCTATACTCCCGATCCCGAAAGTTGGGTGACGACCCCCACCATCTCAGT
>JAKBKR010000391.1 GCA_021832495.1 bacterium
AAAGACAAACGTGAGGTCGTCCGCCACTACCCCGAACTTCACGAGCTGGGCCACCATCGTCCCCACGACCTCCTGGAACAGCTTCGCGTCGTTCTCGTTCCCGGGATAGACCCGATGGTAGACCGGCAGGTGCTCGTCCGTCACGGCGGTGGCGAGCCCCACGAGCTTCGCCTGGAGATTCCCGTCCTTGGCATGCCCGGGCTTGGGGAGCTGACGGTCCGGGTCGTCCTCCTCGGGCTGTTGCTCCGTCGAGAAGTTCGTGGTCGTGGGGTCGAAGAAGACGAGGGAGGGACGGTAGCCCTTGCTCCCCAGCTCCTCCCCGAGGCGGAGGGTGATCTGCTCGACGACGTCCGCGGTGAGCCGGTCCATGTGCTCGGGGTAGGAGCGACTGGAGAGGTTGGGACGACCCCGAACGAACCGGAACAATGAGTGGTTCGCCCCGTCGGTCATCCCATTCTTCGAGACGGGCTCGTGGGCGCGTCCGGCGATGAAGGCGAGGCGACTCCAGGCCGTGGCGCGACTACCGGTCAGCTCCTGGACGACCCGCGAGAACCCGAGTTCCTCGTCGGCGGCGAGGAACGCGGCGGCGGTGCCGAAGGGGTAGGGGAGGAACTCGAGCCCCCGGGCTCCGGGCTCCGGATCGGTCAACCGACGGGCGACCTCGTCTTGGGTACCGAGGTACATCTCGGTGACGTTGACGACCTTGCCGTCCCGGCGCGCCTTCTGAACAAGGTAGACGTAGGTCTGCGCCCCGCGGCGGCGGAAGCGGATCTGCACGCATCGGCGTATACCCCCACAATGAACATGTCGTTCGAGTCTCCGATATATGCCATCGCGTCACACCAATTCTGCAACATGCCCCCAACACGTTCTCGAGGTGAATCGGGTCAGACCTCCAAAGTCAGGTCAGAGGAGTGGTGCGGACTCCAAGCCGGGCTGCCAAGAACGGGGGAATGTCTCTCGGCGAAGAGCGCTTGAGTAAGCTCCTGAACTGGTACGACTTGGCGATACCCCAACTCAAAGAGTCTGGGCACTGTTCCTGAAAACTAATGATCATGTAACTGTCATTGCAAATAAGGCTGGTGTATGGTTGTGTTTCCGAAAATGTACACTTGTGCATCAGTGGTATTACCGCACACCCCCATCCAGATGGTGTACCAACGCACGTCAGAGAGGGTCCCCAGCAAATTGCTCCCTGGGACAACAAATGAGAAGTTCCCTCCATGACCGGAGGCTGCGTAGATTTTCTGTTGGTTATCAGTTAAAATGGTAAGATTTCCCAGTGAGTCCTGCCCTCTCGCGACCCATCGTCCCTGGACAGTGGCCCCAATCGGATAGCGCCAATGGGAACCGATATAAGCGCACTCGAAGTTCGCACCTCGAGCCGCAAACTGCGTTGCCCCTGTGGCGGTTATCCCCCATTCAAAACTTATGGAACGGGTTTCCCATGGAATCACAAATAAGTTGAAGACGATCAGTGTACCAACAACAACCGCTATAAGTAACGCCCTTAGGGGACGGCCGCCTGCCTTCGAACGTGTGGCCGAAGGAACGGGATTCATGTGGAACGGTACTGGATTGTACCGAATGTGAATGCAGTGGGAGGGGTTCCGCTCCCAGTTCCAGCTACGGCTCCCGCATATCCGCACTCAGTGTATGCGGAAGTGCTGACCAACGCAAACACTGTGAAGGCATAGGAGTTGGTATCGTTTAAAGGTACGGCGAACTGCAATGTTTGTGAGAGAGAAGCAGGTCCAAACGGCCCTTCCGCGTTGCCATTACTTCCACTTGCGACAATTATAGCGGGTGCCGGGGAAGAGACAGCGGATTGAGTGGATTCATCATAGAGATCGGCCCCGACCTCTACCGTCGCCGACGCAGCGACCGGGTATCCCCCGCAGCTTGTAACGCTAGTTGAGTAAAAGGAGTAGATACTGGTCCAGTTGAACCAGATATCATAAGTTACCCCGGTCTGGTAAGGCACCGGGAGCATATTTCCCTGGAACCCCAAGGCATTCCCGTTGGGCCGCCACAAATAGGGCGGGTCGAATGGAGCTGGATCCCGCTACGATGGGCGAATCTTTGCCGGGCCGTGGACCCCGTTCTTCCCAGGACCCCCAAGCCCTCACCGACCCGCAGGCGCTACGGGGTGCAAGGCTCAAATGGACGATATCCCCACGGCCGGCATGCCTTCCGGATCCGTCTTTGTGGCCGGGGCCCGAGGCCTCGTGGGGTCGGCCCTGGTACGAGAGCTGGTCACGAACGGGTTCCACGTGGTGGGCCTCGTCCGCCACCGGGATGGGGTTTCTTTCCTGGAGCAGCTGGGGGCTCATCCCGTCCTCGGCGACCTCGCGGTTCCCGGCGACTGGGAGAACGCACTCACGGACGTGGAAAGCGTGGTGGACGCGACCCAGGCCCGGCTGGCGGGTCGCCTCACGGTGTCCCGTGCCATCCAGATGGCCGAGGCCCGGCGACAGATGACAAGGACATTGCTGGACGCCATCCGGCGGAAGGCCCCTTTT
>JAKBKR010000392.1 GCA_021832495.1 bacterium
GTAATACCGCGGGCCGACTCCATGATGGAATCGCTCAGGGCGTTTGGGTATTCTCTGCCTAACGCCTTGGCAGACCTCGTGGACAATAGTATTAATGCCGAGGCGAAGCGAATTGAGGTCGTAGCGCACTGGGAGGGCCCACGAAGTTGGATCCGCGTCAGCGACAACGGGTGCGGGATGGCGCCTGATCGTCTGCTTGAGGCCATGCGGCTCGGTTCACGCAGTCCACTTGAAGCAAGGACTGCGGGTGACTTGGGACGTTTTGGTCTAGGACTGAAGACAGCATCCCTCAGCCAAGGCCGTCGCCTGACCGTCCATTCGAAAGCGGACGGATGCCTCGAAGCAACTAGGTGCTGGGACCTAGATGTGATTCAGCAGGTCCACCACTGGGCGCTGATCAACGGTACCGCAGATGGAACCGACCCGGCGAACCTGACCTTGGACCCCGGCGTTGAAACGGGCACTGTAGTCCTTTGGGAGAAGCTCGACAGAGTTGTGAGCAACGATCCAGCTGAGAACCAGGCGGCCTCCAGACGGTTCTGGGCACAGGTCAGCGCCATCTCTGAGCATCTCGGGGTGGTCTTCCATCAGTTTCTGTCTGGCCCCAAGGCAATCCAAGTGCGAGTCAACGAAATACCGGTGAAACCGTGGGACCCTTATCTCACTGGAAGCAGCTTCACTCAACGGCTGCCCTCTGAGTCCTTGGGAGTTGATGACCATGCCATCCACCTTCAACCGTATGTGCTTCCGCATGAGTCTAAGCTCTCAGATGAGGAGAGAAAGGAGGGTGAGGGCCTCAAGGGTTGGAATGCTCAGCAGGGCTTCTATGTCTATCGTAACCGACGCTTGCTCGTAGCTGGGGACTGGCTGGGGATGTACCGGCAAGAAGATCCATACAGGCTGGCCCGGATAGAGGTCGACATTCAGAACGCGTCGGACATGGAGTGGAAGATCGATGTTCGCAAAGCTCAAGCCGTCCCACCCGAATGGGCGCGCTCTTTCCTGAGAAGAAACGCAGACGCCACCCGGGAGCAGGCTTTTGCCGTTTACCGGCACCGTGGAAAAGTCATGGCAAGGGAGAGGGCGAAGGGATACTCATATCTCTGGCAAGAGGTGCTCCGGCAAGGGAAGGTCCATTACAGCATCAATCGCGAGCATCCGGCTGTGCGTGCAGCACTCGAACAGAAGCAGATCAGTCGAGCAGAGTTTGAGAGCTTGCTGAAACTTATCGAGGAAACAACCCCCGTCCCACTCATCATTGCGCATTTCACCGCCAACACAGAGCACCAAGGGGCTCCCTTCGAGAACCTGCCGACAGAGCTCAAGGAGTCTCTCGTGGCCACCGTCCAGATTCTTAGGCAAAGCACCAAGCTACCTGCAGAGCAGGTTCGCAAGATGCTTCTTTCAATCGAGCCATTCGGTGCCCACACCGAAGCTGTCATGTCAATGGACATTGACGGAGCAGGGTAGCATGCAGGGTGAGGAGGATTACCGTGGGGCTGAGAACACGGCAACCAGCATCTTGGACGACATTCGTCGACAGACCGGCACCATCACCGACACCGACGTGGAGAATACCTTGACCACTGTCCTCAGCATTCCGCCCTACAGCGGGCTCTCTAGGGAGGAGCTTCGACGCCGGATTGAACTCAGGAGGAACGTCATCGTCACCGCACCCCTCCTCTTGGAGGACACGACGGATCATCAGGCGTGGTTCCGTGAGAAGAAACCAACAATACAATGGCGTTTCTGGCCCAGGTATCGCCGTTACCTTCTACAAGGGCTGAAGAAGCCTTGGCCTCTGGAATCGGTTTCCAGGCTTGACGAGAGCACCGACATAGCCTTAGAACTCCTCGAAGACCCGCAGGTCGATGACCGTCAATTCGACCGTCGTGGAATGGTCGTCGGGCATGTGCAATCTGGGAAGACCGCGCATTTTACCGGCCTCATTTGCAAGGCAGTGGACTCAGGGTACAAGGTGATCGTGGTCTTGGCGGGACCCTTCGACAACCTGCGCAGCCAGACTCAGATGCGGCTTGATGAGGAGTTCATCGGGTATGATACCGCCCAGTTCGCCCGTGCTTCCATGGTGGGGACAAATGCAGCCAGCGGTCGCATAGGCGTGGGGGATCCCCGGGTCCTTCCCGGGGAAGAGTGGCTGGGATCGCAGTCCCTCACGAACCGGAACACGGACGGAGACTTCCGAATGGCAACCGCCTCCGCAATGGTCGCCGACCTTGGGACAATCCCGACACTCCTCGTGGTGAAGAAGAATGCCAGTGTTCTCAAGAACTTGGTTACATACTTCAGAGAAAGTCCCCGGGCCCGGAGGGATACCGGGACGGACCACAGTGTTCTCCACAACATCCCGCTTCTGGTCATTGATGATGAATGCGACTTCGCCTCGGTGAACACCCGGAAAGTGGCAGAGGATACCGAGGGCAACCGCGCCGACGACTACAATCCCACGACCATCAATCGCTTGATCCGCGAGTTGCTCATGACCTTCACGCAGAAAGC
>JAKBKR010000393.1 GCA_021832495.1 bacterium
TCGGCGTCGTATGGTTCGCTGTCGCCGACGTCGCAGGACTTCTTGTCCTCTTGCGGTTTCCGACGTCGCTGTTTGGGCCTGGTTTGATTGCCATAGGGTCTGTGGGCATCTTTACGTCAGTGATGGTTCAACGTCGTCGGAGCGGCTCGCCTAGCGTTGCTGGGTAACCGACAAGTCTGGGCCATAGTGAGCCTTTGCAGCACACCCGGCTACAATGCAATTCACGGGGTCCGCTTGAACGATTGCAACCTGAATAGCGGCAACTTCTACGGGCTACAGCGTATCGCCCGGCCCGTCTCCTCGTAGCCTGAAGCCCCCTCGCTCTCGAGGATTCCCCCGCGAGTACACCTCCGTTCGAACGTCGTCGTTATATCCCGGTAGCCCGTATGGCACCGGGCTACATGAGCTACGTCTACCGTCGGAAGGCCGGGGACCGCGTCTATCTCGAAGAGCGGGAGTCGTATCGGGTGAAGGGCAAGGTCCGCAACCGCTTCGTGCGCTACCTCGGGGTCGAGGGCGAGACCCCGGGCGTTCCCCGACGAGAGCTCGATCGAGTCCTTCACGGCGATTCTCGCCGGGCCGGGGCGGTCCGTCTCCTCTGGAACCTCGCCGAGGATCTCCAGTTTCGCGAGACGATCGAGCGAATCGGGGGCCGAAGATCCTCTCCCGGCTTCCCCTCCCCGGGCACCTATCTCACGGCGTGGGCGATCAATCGCGTCCTCGACCCGGAGAGTGCGACCCAGCTCGGTCCCTGGGTCGCCACCACCGACCTTCCCGTCTTGGCCGGGTTCCCGGACGAGGCGTTCGCCAAGGACGACTTCCTCAACGCCCTCGATTCCATTTGCCACGACGAGCCCGCCGTGGCTCAGGTCATCGACCACACCCGCGCCCTCGACATCGCCCTCTCGGCCCGATGGCGCGAGCTCCATCCGCTGCCCCCGGGCGAGAAGGAGGTCGTGGCGTACGACCTGACCAACGTGCTGTTCTTCGGGGTCACCTGCCCGATCGCCGAGGTCGGCCACAACCCCGACTACCAGGTCCGACCCCAGGTGAATGTCGGGGTCGTGGTCAGCCGCCACGACCACACCCCCCTCTTCCACTTCGCCTACCGGGGGAGCCGCAACGGCGGGGGAACGGCCCGCAACCTGCTGGTGCAACTGCAGGCCGCGAAGGTCCCTCCGGGACTGCTCATCGTCGACCGCGGGATCATGGGGAAGCGGCTCGTGGGGGAGGCCCGGGGGGTCGGCTGGCATCTCCTCGGTGGGCTGTCGAAGCAGCCGAAGGAGGTGCGGGCTCTCCTGGACCGCACCGAGGTCCCCGAGACACCGACGAGCTTCGTGAAGCGGTCGGCGACCGGAGGGATCCACGCGGTGAAGGTGAGGGCGCGGCTGTGGGACGCCGAGCGAGAGGTGGTGGTCTACACGAACGCCGACAAGGCGGTGGCGGACCGGGTGGAACGGAACGAGGCGCTGTCGCGGATCGGGGAGGCGCTGACGACCCTCGCGACGAAAGGGGCGGAGTGGTCGGAGGCGAAGCTGCACGCGGCGATCCGCGAGGTCGTGGGAGACTGGGGGGAGTTCCTGAAGGTGCGAGTGACCCGCGGGGGAACGGCGCCGCGGGTCGTCTGGGAGTATCGGGATCGGGAGGTGAAGCGGGCGGCGCGTCAGGACGGGAAGTATGCGCTCCTGTGCACGGACGAGAGGCTGTCGGCCCGCGAGGTGGTGCGGGCGTATCTGGGGAAGGACTTCGTGGAGAAGTGCTTCCGGACGGCGAAGACGTTCGTGGAACTCGAGCCGGTGCGACACCGACGGGAACGGCGAGTGCGGGCGTATCTGTTCGTCTGCATGCTGGCGCTGCGACTGCAGACGGCGCTGCGGTGGCGACTGATGAAGGGCGGGGTCGAGGAGGACGCGGTAGCCGAGTATCAGGAGCGGCTGCTGGAGGACCTTTCCCGCGTGGAGCGGGTCGAGGTGGCGATGGGACGCGAGGTCCGCACGTGGTATCTGAACGTCACCCAACGAGTGACCGAGGGACTACGGCGATTGAAGCTCACAGATCTCCTGCGAGAGGAGACCCGGGTCGCAGCGGGGGCGTAGAGGGTAGAAACCCCCGCTGTTCAGGTTGGGAGGGTGCCCTACGGAGGGCACGGCGGTACCGCGCGTGGCTCGGCTCCCTGTCGGTGGGCCACGACGCGAGGAGCTGCCCGGAGGAGACTTTGATCCGTCACTGGCCCGGCGACCTTTGCTTCCATACGGGCCAGGCGACGGTCTTCGTCGCGCGGCAGGGCGCCGGGAAGACGAACACCATCTCCTACCTGATCGAGAAAGCCATCGAACACCGACCCGAGTGGGACGTCTACACCAATGTCCCCTTCCCGTGGGACGGAACTCTCGAGGGGACGGTTCCGGCCCCGCCGAATCTGCACGCGGTCCGGAGCATGACCGAGCTCCTCCGCGGTGTGGCGAACACGATCCTCGCCGACCGAATCCCGGCCGTCGCCATCGACGAGATGGACCAGG
>JAKBKR010000394.1:0-2062 GCA_021832495.1 bacterium
GCTCCACTCGGGTGTCGTCTCCGTGCGTCCGCCGGCCTATTCCAAGGGGTTCGGCCTGCGCCTCGGGATCGCGTTCGTCGTGATCCTCATCCCCATCGCCCTGTTCGCGAAGTATTTCTTCTTCGGCTACGACCTCGGGGTAGGGTCGATGGGCCGGGTCCTCTTCTGGCCCCACCCTTGGCCCGGTTGGACGCAGGTGCCCACCGTGGACCATCTCGCCGCCGACTTCACCTTCATGATCTTCTTTGCGTTCATCCTCGCCTACCTGGTGGCGAGCGGGATCGTCTGGGCCCGAGGCCGGTTCACCATGATCCAAAGGATCTCCGCCGGTGTCGTGACCCTGAGCTACGTTTTCGCCGCCATGATCTCGGATGCCTTCCTCTTCACCGTCCCCTCGACGTTCCTCGAGTCGGTCAGCATCATCCTGCGCGCTTTCCTCGGCGGGATCTTCTTCTCGTTGTTGCTCTTTTCCACCCTGATGAAGCCGCCGCCGCTCCACATGCCTCATCAGCCGCAGCGGGCCCCGGTCGCCTTCCTCACGTTCCTCTTCAGCCTGGTCTCGAGCCTGCTCCTATCGCTCGGGGCGCTCTATCTCATGTGGGACCGCCTCGGGATCGGGCGGGGCACCCTCATCGAAGTGCAGTTCCGCGCGATCATCCTTCTGCCGTTGCTCACGTACACGGTCTGGGCGCTGGAAGGACGGGCCATCTACGCGCTCGACCTGCGCCGTCATCCGCCGGCCCCGCTCTCCTCGTACCACCCCGACGTCTCGATCCTCATCCCGGCGTACAACGAGCAGGCGGGGATCCACCTCTGCATCCGTGCGGCGGATGCCGCCGCCCGTTTCTATCCGGGCCGGACCGAGATCCTGGTCGGGAACGATGGGTCCGAGGACCGGACCTCCGAGATCGCCCACGATGAAATGCGGCGCCTGCGCTATGCCCGGGGCCGCTGCATCGACCTTCCTCACGGCGGTAAGGCGAGCGCCCTCAACGGAGCCCTCAAGGAGGCGACGGGCGAGATCGTCATCCGCGTCGATGCCGACACGTTCATCCACCCGGGGAGAGGGTTCGCCTCCATGATCGGGCACCTTGCGGACCCGCGCGTCGGCGGGGTCCAGGGAATGATCCTGCCCTACCAGCGGACCGGGTGGATCCGCAAGATGCGGATGCTCGAGATCGTCTGGCGTCACATGTTCCTCTTCCGTTCCCTCATGGGCACGAGGACCATCCAAGTGGTGGCCGGCGGATTCTCCGGCTTCCGCCGGACGGACCTCTTGCGCCTGGGGGGGTGGGTCCCGTGGAACGGCGAGGACTGCGAGATCACGCTCAGGTTCCAGCGGGCCGGATACATTCTGCGCTACGAACCCACTTCGCGAGCCTTCGAGGACGTCCCGGCCACGTACCGGGCGCTCTACAAGCAACGGGTACGCTGGAACCGGGGGGGGTTCTTCTCGCACGCGCGTCATTACGACGCCCTCATCTCCGGGGCCCCGGAATGGGGGGGGCTCGCCATGCTCTACTGGTTCGTCCTCTATGCCCGGGGGGGGCTCCGCTACCTCGGCTTCGTCTACACGTTCCTCGTGGCCGTCTTCTTCCATCTGCTGACCCTGGAGACCGCCTTCCTGGTACTCGGCCTCATCATGCTCCCGAAGAGCATCGCGATGACGTACTATCTCGCCAAGGAACGATACTGGAGCTACATCCCCTGGATCGTGACCTGGCCGGTCACCTCGGCGATCAAGCAGTACTTCAGCGTCGAAGCGTGGGGGACCATCTTCCCCGGGGCCTTCCCGGAGTTCTCGGAGTAGCGCATGGGGGATCGGTCGGACGAAAGGCTTATGGAGGGCTTCGCCCCTCTCCTCCATCCCTGTGACGAGGGTGTTCCGCCTCCCAAGGAATCTCCTGCGCTCCTCGGCCCCATGGATGGTGTGCGTGGTCCTCTTCCTGTTGGCCTCTTCCGCTCCGGCGGCCGGCGTGGCCCCTCCCGGGGCCTTCCCTTCGTCCCTCCGCATCTTTCCTCGGTTGAGCTCGGTACCGAGCTCCCCGAACATCCTTTCGGG
>JAKBKR010000394.1:2072-2518 GCA_021832495.1 bacterium
CGGGGAATCCCCATCCGACGAGCATCGCCCTGTACTGGTCGTCTCCCGCCTATTCGGGCGGCTCTCCCATCACGGGATTCACCGTCACTTGGTCCCCCGCCGGGACGACCAACGGCTCCCGTCGGGTGGGGAACGTCACCTCGACGGTCGTGGGCTCGCTTGCGCGCAACACGAGCTATACGTTCCAGGTGGCGGCCTGGAACACCCAAGGGGAAGGTCCCTTCTCGAGTCCCTACACCGTGAGCACGGGGGACACCCCGGGGGCCCCGGCCAACGTCACCGTCTCGGCGGGGGACACGGATGTCTCGGTGAGCTGGTCCCCGCCCGCGCTTCCCTTGCTCTACCCCGTGCTCGGCTACCTCCTCAACCTGACCCCGGACGGGGGAGCTCCGCTTCTCTATCCGAACGTGACCTCCCCCGCCTTCGTAGGAGGCCTCACGGATGGG
>JAKBKR010000018.1 GCA_021832495.1 bacterium
CAGCCTCATGGCTCGCTGGCAACTCGCTCAACACCAACCCGACAATTGGAGGAGGTAGCGACAATACCTTCTACACCATCCAATACACCGGGTAGGTAGGAAGGGCCGACAACCGACAGGGGGCGGGGAGAGTTCCCCGCCCCCTCTAACTCTTTTCGTTTGTTGAAATCTTTTTGATTGGAATCCTTCAAGCCATGGGTATGCAGTTGTAGAGGAGAGAAGCTGGGATCGCCACAATTGTTTTCAGAGTCTTTAGAAGCGATGAAGGGGGGTACGACTTCGAGCGTTACGGTGGAGTGGCGTTAGGGGTGGGGGCTTAGAGCCCCTCCCTCAATAGGAATGCTTGGCGCTGTATGTAATGGAACGCCCTACGCCGATGGGGTTGTGGAAGCGTCTGCAGAGAGCACGACCTTCCCGTAGTCCGAGGATACGAGCCGCTCTTCCCTTCGACCACATCGTGTGCAAACGAGCTTCCCATCCGGCAGCTTGGTCAGCAGGGCGTGACAGTCCTGACAGCGCGCGGAGACCACACCCATACCTGGCCCCTGGGTACTCAGTTTGACGGCGGGATACCCCTGAAGGATCCGCGCTTTGATCATGTCCCCAACCGCGAACTCCTTCTCGAGGCGGTCCACATAGGAGTCCTTTGCCTTGGAGATGTGCACCGTCCCATCCGGGTAGCCAGGAACGATCCGGCCCGTGGTCGCCGAGCAAAGCACGGTGGTCACAAGGAGCATCGGCTTGATCTCTTCCACGCGGGCGTAGACGATGTCGCCCTCCGAGATGTGCGGGATCTCATGCAGGGCGTGAACGGAAACGGTCTTGCTCTCGGGTTCCACTTGCGGATAGCCCATGACAGAGGCGTATACTGCTCCCTTGTACTCATACGTTCCCCTACCGGGCGCGATCTCCTCGGCGGTGCCCAGTTGCTCTCCGGGCAGTACCAGTCCCTTGCTGTTCTTCATCGTTCGTCTTTCGAAGAACCCAACGATCTACATGGAGTTCCGCGCTTCGCTCGGTGTGAAAGGCGAAGACGGCGGGAAAGCGCCACGTCAATCGTGTGTGTTCTTCTACTCGGATTGCTCGGGCGAGAGCAAGCGCCTCTATAAGTCTTTGTGAACCCGGCCCGGAGAAAAGATACACACCTCCCCCTCGGGGTACCGATGTGAGGGCGAAATCCAGAAAGGGTTCGATCGCCCCATGCTTTTGTACCCCAAAGGGGGGATTCATGACCACCGTTTCACAGAAAACTTGATTCAAGTCCTGGACCCGTCCAAGGATCCAGCGGACCGATAGTCCAAGGTCGGTTGCACTCTTCTTGGCGATGCTTAGCGCCCTCTTGTCAACATCGATACCCACCACCGATCGTGCTCCTAACAGGGCAGATCCGATGGCGAGCGTACCGGTACCACACCCCAGATCGAGCACGGTCTTACCAACGATGTCTCCTCGGGCTTGAGCGTCCCACAGGATCCCGGCGGCCTCTTCCGGTGGGGTTGTGACCTGTTCCAATGAAGGGTCCTGCTGCTCAAAGGTCTCGAGCGCAGCGAGCGCTCGGGTGAGGGTCGAGACCTTCCACCGCCGGACGTTCATGCGGGGAGTCGGATTCGAACCGACGAACGCTCTACGCGGCGGGATATCCGGGCTGAAGGGAGTGTGTCCTTTCCTCTCTTAAGTCCCGCGCCGTTTCCGGGCTTGGCTATCCCCGCACCGGTGGACGATCTACCGCCGAGAAGGCGCCGCCGGGGCGGAGGTCGCCGGAGGAGCGGGCTTGGGTGGAGCCGCCTGGGACTTCCTCACCGAGACCCGCCGGGGAAAGTACTTTAACAGGATGATGTCGTTGACCGCGGACACCCAGCGGAAGGGAACGTTCACACTCGCCGCGTCCTCGACGAGCAAGGGGTTGCTATCTGCCACGAATATCCCATCCACCCGGGCGTTCTCGATGTCCACGACAACATTCGACACGTCGCCAAGGAGCCGTGCATCGTTCGTATAGACCTGCCTACCGATGACTTCCGTCAGTTCGACGAGCATACAGAAAGGGGTAGACAGGAGGGGGTTTAAGGTTTGGCGGGGGATTCCACCTTCCGCACCTGGCCCTGATACATCTCCACGGCTTCTCTTACCGTGGTGGCGTCCTCGGGTCCCTTGTCCTCCCGGAACTTGCCGGTGAACCGCGGAAAGCGGAGCGCAAGGCCGTAACCTTCCCGGATCAAACCGCTGGCCGCCGAATGGACTGGGGAAAGAGAGAGTTCGGCACCTCGGAGTTCCAGGACGATCTGGGGGTCCACCCATAGGTCCGGTGTGAATCCCGTATCCACGGTCGAGGGTTTAGCGGGCACGGCGGACCGGTCCAACCGCTCGGTGAGGCGGGCGAGCGAGGCCTCATCAAAACCCGTCCCCACCTTGCAAAGTGTGGCAAACCCCCCACGGTCCGGATCGAAGAGGGCCATCAAGAAGGCCCCGTACCACTGGGCGCGCTTGCCCCGGCCTCGGTACGCTCCCACGATGACCGCATCGATCGTGTCCCCGAGCTCGGTCGTGTACTCGCGTTTGTATTTGATCCAAAGGAAACCTCGCGCTCCGGCCTTGTAACGAGACTCCGGGGCGAGCGATTTCGCCATCACTCCCTCGCACCCATCTAGGAGCGCCCGCTGGAAGAACGCCTCGGCGTCCGGAACGGTCGAGACAATGGCGCGGGTGGCCAGTTCGACCCGGTCTCCCCTTCGGACCACGGCTTCCAGGGCCTTCCGCCGGTCCGGGTACGGCATGCCCAGCAAACTATCCTTGCCCCGTAGGAGGAGGTCGAAAAGAAAGAGCCGTACCGGGACTTCCTCCGTCATGCGCTCCAAGTCGTACTTTCTACCGCGTCGTCGGGAGATGTCCTGGAATGGGCGGAGCTCCCCCGTCTCGACATCGACGGGGACACACTCCCCTTCCGCGATGACCGGGAGGTTCTCGAAGGCCCCAGGGAGGGAGGCCACTACATCCGGGAACTGCGCGCTCAGATCCTCGAGTCGCCGAGAGAAGAGGCGCACATTTCCCGAAGCATCCACGTGAGCTTGGACGCGCAAGCCATCGTACTTGTATTCTAACGCCAAGCTCTTTCCCATCCGCTCGAAGAGTCCTGCCAGGCTTCGCTCCCGCTCCGCCAGCATCGGTCGCACGGGTCGACCCCAACGGAGCGAGACTGCGGAGAGCGCGTTTAGTCCTCCCTGGGCCAACAGGGTCCCGATCTCCCCTAGGTCCGGAGAGACATTGAATGCCTCCTCAATCTCGACCCGAGCCTTCTTCGGGTCCGACCCACCATAGACCTCGGCCAAGGCATCCAATATCGTCATCTCTTTGACTCCGAGTCGCAACTTCCCAAGGAGGAAGCGGACGAGATGCTTCGCCTCCACGGGTGATGTCCGCGAGAGCATCCTTGCGATGCCCCCCACCTTGGACTCCTGAGAACCTTCGCCCCCCGTGCGGGCGATATCTAAGAGCGCGGCGTACACTTCGGTGACCGCAAGCCCCTCGGACTGGTAGCGGACCCGCTGTTCGCTCAGGACCTCGGATGCGACCTCTCCCATATCTCCCCGGGCACGGACCCGGTCCTTGAGCGAGTCTTCTCCCAGCCCGGTCGCGACCGCGAGAGCCTTGAGCACGAGGGCATCGCCAGCTCCCAACTCCACGCCTTCATACTCGGGTCTGAGTAGACCTTGGAGCATGTAGAGGACCGGGGGTACGTCCTCCGGGACCAATGGACGGATCAGATCCGACAATAATGACCGGATCTCCAAGCGCTTGGAGATCGCTGAGATTCGCTCGCAGGACTCCGCGAACTCGAGGTATTTCATCGTGGTCCGTCGGCGATGGATCCTCGGAGGGCTCTCAAGTTCTCTTCCGGTGAACCCGGACCACCGAAGACCGAGCTTCCGCAGACAAAGAAGTTGGCCCCAGCCATGGTCGCCTCCCGGGCAGTTTCCACTGTGATGCCACCGTCGATGGAGAGGTCGACCGATCGTCCCGAATCTTGGATCAGCCGTCGCGCCTGCTGGAGTTTTCGGGTCGTGGAAGGGATATACGTCTGCCCGGAGAAGCCGGGATACACTCCCATCACCGTGAGCTCATCCAGTTCGGAGAGGAGGGGGATTACGCTTTCAAGCGGTGTGTCGGGGGACAACGCGATACCCGGTCGGACCTTGAGGTCCCGAGCTACCTTCACCAAGGCTTTGTGGTCCCCTTGGCTCTCGATGTGCATCACAAGTGTCGTTCCTCCGGCCTTGGCGAACTCCGCGAGGTACCGGCCCGGCTCGGAGATCATGAGGTGAATGTCCAGGGGAAGGGTGGTTCGCCGGCGCACGGCCTTGACAAGGGCGGGGCCGAAGGAGATGTTCGGAACGAAATGGCCGTCCATGACGTCGAGGTGAAAGGCGTCGGCCCCTCCCCTTTCTGCCGCCCGGACCGCAGAGGCGAGGTCCGAGAAATCCGCGCTCAAGAGGGAAGGAGCGAGCATTCGATGGCCAGGAGGAGAGGGCATCCCTCGCTCCTATCCGTGGAGCTTTTTAAATCCACGGGGCCTCGGTGGTGCTCAGCAGAAGCGATATATCCTTTCCCGGGTCCGACGGTGACGGGCGATGGGATTGACGGTAGACAAGCGTGCGCCTCCGCTTTCATCGGGTCCATGAAGCTTGTGCTCTCCCTCGGCGGTTCCGTGGTCGGAGACCATCCCTCGGCCGCGATGCTCCGCGATCTCCGGTCCTCGATCGAAACCCTCCGCGCCCAAGGGGATGAGATCCATGTGGTCGTCGGTGGGGGCCCTTTAAAATCGCAGTTCGGCGAACTCGCCCGCGCCGCGGGCCTAGGAGAGTACACCGCTGACAGGCTCGGCGTCCGATTGACCCGGGTCTACGCCGAGCTCATCTCGGGAGTGTTGGGCGACCTGGCGTGCGGATACGTACCCGAGAGCGTGGAAGAGGCGGTACGGGCTCGGTCGGGTGGCAAGACGGTCGTCATGGGGGGAACGGAGGCCGGACATTCGACCACCGCGGTCGCCGCGCTCTTGGCCGAAGCCATCGGTGCCAGCCGCCTCCTCAAGCTCTCAGACGTGGATGGCATCTATTCGAGGAACCCGAAACGGTTCCCAGATGCCTTGCGGTTCGACGAGTTGACCTATCCCGAACTACGTCGAATCCTGGGTTCCCTAGAGTCCAATGCGGGCACGTACGAGGTTCTCGACGCGGTAGCCCTCGGGGTGCTGGAACGGTCCGCGATCGAGACCGTTTACTTCGAAGGGGTCTCTTCGATGAAGAACATCCTCCGGGCCCGTTCCTTGGAGATCGGCTCGTACCTTACCGCTGCCGGTCCACTAGTGGAATTGCGGGAGGCATTGGAATCCACGCTCCACGGGGCAGGTCTATCGTTCACTCACGCGACATCCTCCGAGCGGGGAACAATACCCCCGCTCTCCTCGCGGACCCTCCTCGTCACACTACCCGACTTCCGATTCTCCATCACAATCCGGTTCACAGAATCCGCAGCCTCGGCTGCCGTGGGTGAAGCGCAGCAGGCGGCAAAGAGGAACGGGGCGGAGATCGCCGTGCTTGTTGCAAGGGGCTTCTCCCCTTCCGCCTTGGCTCAAGGGAAAGCTGCCGGGGTGAAGACCTTCACCCCCGACCAATTCCGGCAGGTTTTGGGAGGATTGCCCTCCCGGCCACCCTCCCTGGATGCTGGTGCTCTTCGAGCCGCCCTTGGTTGAAGACGTGGGAACCCCATCGCTACATCCCCGATGTCGACCGGGCCCCGCTCCGGTTCCGCTCCTCCGAGAAGGCCCTCAGCAACGTTCTGTGTTCTTCCTTGGTGCTCACCAAAGCTACCGGTAAGTGCAAGGAACCTGTCCGGAAGATCCCCTCCGAAAACCCGGCGTCCGATGGCAAGGAAGTCCGTCGGAGCCAGTCGCACTCGGCATCGGTAAGACCGAGAAGGGAGGCCACCCCTTCTCCTCCATCCCGTAGTCGCAGCATCAGGATACTATCGAGATTGAGCAGGACCGAGCGGCTTTCCTGGGAACCGAGGAAGTCCTCCGGGTTCTGGCTCAGAAGCTCCAGCCCGGCCCCAAAGTGGCGGACATGGCGGACGAGATAGTCGAGAAAGCATGCGATACGAGGGGTCCGCGAAAGGTAGTGGGCCTCATCGACTACCAGCAGTTTGAGCCCGTCCCGTCTCCGGATCTCTCCGTAGACGTAATCAAGAAGCAGGGTGAGGTAGAAGGGCATCTCACCGGGGGTGATGTCCGACAGGTCGAATCCGAGCAACCGGCCGTTCAAGTCGACCTGGGTTGGGAAGTTCAGGTGTCGGAGCGACCCTTCGATGGCCGGGCGGAGCAACAGGAGCAGCCTCGCTGGGGTTCGAGACTCCTGCTCCAGGGCATCGTAAAGGTCCTCGAGCAACGGAGGTTCTCCGGCCGGCCGCCCTTCGTAGAGGGAGGTCAATGTGGTGTCGACGATGGCCAGCTCTTCATCCGAGATGGAGGGGAAGAGCGCTCGAAACTGGGTCAACACCGTAGAGGTCTTCGTGCGCCGGTCCCCGCCCGTCGTCGCGGGATCGAGCGGATTGATCGTGACCTCTTCAGTTCCCGCCCGGTACACGGTTCCCCCCAGTGTGCGCACGACGTTGCAGAGCCCCCCCAAGGGGTCTAACACAAAGACGCTCAGGTCCGGAAAGCGATACCGCAATCGCATCCAACCGAGGGCGCTAGCATAAGTCTTACCGCTGCCGGTCTGGCCAAAGATTGCGGAGGAGTGGCTGGTATGCGAGAAGCGCTGCCAGAAAAGAGGACTTCCCTCCATGGCATGCAGACCGAGCAATATCCCCTCCGTCTCGTCCAGCCGGTCCTCCCAGAGCGGGAGGAGGGCCGCCAAACTGTCGTCCGTTTGCGGATGCGTAAGTGGGACCGGAAGGGGTGCGTTCGGACCCAAGGCGGCCAACAGGGGGGCCACGCGGAACTCCTGGTCCATCAGGCGGAACCCCAACCACGAGAGATCCTTTTGCAATCGGCCAGAGTGTTCTCGACATTCGGTCCGGGTCCGGCCATTCACCACAAAGCCGACCATCGCATTCCAGAGTCGAGTTGACCGGGAGACCAAGGATTCCTCAAGCTCGGCAATCGCTTGGGCTTCCTGACGGAGGACGGCAAGACGGGGGTCCCCCTCCGCCTTGATCGAGGCAAGTTCCGCCTCGACCGAGGACCGTTCCGCCCGGATGTCCCTCTGGGCTTCCTCGGTCGGCACCACCCGGAGCCTCAGCACGCTAACGACGCGCTGGTCGGTCCGACCGACGGGCCCTAGGGCCGGCACCGGTATCTCGCGCGGATACCGGTGGAGCAAGAGTGGTACCCTATAGAGCCCGGGAAAGGCGTACCCTGTTCGGTCCTCTTGTCCGGGGCTCTCGCCCCGCACCTTGGGCATTGCTCCCGCCAACCCTCAGCCCTCCATCCGGATCTTCCATAAGAACGGCCACCCCCCCATCCCGAGGAACTTCCGCAGGGACCATGGCACCCCAGCTGCGAGACAGGCTAAGACCATCTCGCGGTTCCCGGAACTGGCAGGTAACACAAGATAGAGGACCCACCCCAGAATGTACGAGATGCTGAAGCCCCCAATGACCCGCGGTGAGATCGCCCGAGCCTCTTCGCGTGTGACGATCAGGAACACTCCTCCGGAAAGGAGCACGAGCCAAGGGATGTCGAACGCACCTATCCCGACGAAGGCTCCGATTCCGAAGAGGACGGTCAACAGCACAAGATAGGGTTCAACCGACGCGAGGGTCAGCCCATGGAATCCATCACGCTCGCTGGAGAGGTGATGGGAGGTGGGCTTCGGGCTCATGAGCCCACCAAGAGGACGCTCAGGAACCTCTGCAGTCGGACCCCCCGGAGGGGTACCCAACCTTCCCGGGCGAGGTTTTCTTCCGTTCCCCGGTCGAGCCCGTCGGTAAAGGGAATCCCTAGGAGGAGACTCGAATGGAACTGGCCGCGGCAACTTTCCCGCACCAGCGCGTGGTATTCATCGAGTGCGGGCGTTCGGGGTCGGGCTTGCAACTGGAAGACCTCCGCATCCCAGGGTTCCGGGACCCGACATAAGATGAGTTCCAGGGCATGAGCCCCGGCAAGGATCTTCGTGAAACGGAGCGCTAGCATGTGCAGGTCTTCTGCTGTGCGGCCGAAAATGGGGTAAGGTGCCCGGACATAGAATCGCCAGTTCCTCCCTACAACATCCCGCCACCCTCCCGCGGTAATGGTTCCGGTCGGCGGCCAGCCTCGATGACGATGGGCATGGAAAGCTACTACTCGCAAGGATATCGACAGGAGAGAGTCCTCTCGGACCCGGACGAGGAGGAGCGCCCCTCCTACGGCCAAGATGAGAAGGCCCCATAGGACCCCGGCCAAAAGCGTGACGAGTCCTGCGACCGAACCGAAGAGCAAGAATCGGAGGAAGTCCCTGGGATGTTCGAAAGGGCCGATAGACATCCGGCGGCCGAAGCGTTCCGGTACCCCGATCCTCATCGTTTTCTCACCTGCTGCGACGAGGGAAGGGGCCCAGGGGAGCTGGCCCGTGCCACCTGAGGCGCGTCGCGCTTTGACATCCGATCCATCACGATCCGACCCGCTCGTCCCATGACATTTCCCGCTCCCCATGCGACCATCGCCACGACTCCGGTAGGCCCGCCAGCGGCTCCGGCGAACTGTGCGTTCCGGGCGCTTCCTGCCGACTTGCTTGCCATGGCGCCGGCCCCCTTTCCTCCCGAGCCCTTTCCCGGAACGCCATCCGTACCGGCTCCCGTGGCGGAATTGGGACGGGAGCTCCTGAATGAGCTCGAGAATCCCTCTTGCCCCGAACGTAGCAAGGCCCCAGAGGCGCGGGTCGACCGGTCGTATCCGCCACTCATGCCGCTCGTGGTCATGCTCCCGGGATGTGGAAACCCGAGAGAGACGAGATTCCCTCCGACCTGCGAAAGGAGGCTCGGGGCCCCCACCGCTACGGCAAGGAGTCCGGCCACGAGAAGGATACTGGGGGCCCCCACAGCAAGGACCAAGGGAATGACTACCAGCGTCGGGAGAAAGGCCATCTCGCCAAAAAGCCGCCAAGCTCTTCGGGCGAACCCGGAGAGTGGTGGGATGGGCCAAAGGAGCGTGAGCGGTGGGAGGAGCACAAGCAACACCGCAAGGAGCGCATCCCGGAATGCGATCAGGAACCCGAGGCCAAGGACGAGGGTGAGGAGCATCAGGGTGACGATGAACGCGATGACGCCATTGTCCCAGGCAAACGAGATCCCTCCGGTGGGAACGAGATTGTTGTAGCTTTGCCAAGCGCCTCCCCCGTACGCGAAGAGGGGTTGGTAGACGAGCGAGGCTATCGACCAGAGGATCCAGGTCAATGGGAGCACCACGTTCGATAGCAGCACACCAAGCACGAGACGGGGGGCGAGTCCCCTCCAAACCTGCGCCCGTTCGGGTAACGTAGCCCGTACAAGATACAGGACGCCGACACCGATGACGATCAGGATCGCCATCGGGTCGACCAGGTTCACCACCACGAACTGGCTCAAAGTGGCCCCGGTCGCGAAGAGATTGGACGAAGAGCCTCCTCCCAGGTAGGCGGCATAGAGCGATTGGGGGGCCATTTCCGGCACGAAGACATTGTCGTAGAAGGGGCCGATCACCGTATTGAGGACGACGGTGAGGGCCCCGAACAGGGCGAGGAGGATCGCCTGGATGACGAGGAAGAGGTCCATCCGACCTTCAGGCTCCCGTCAGGACCCAGTTGGCGAGCCCCCAGGCAAGGCCGGTGACCGCGGCGAGCAGGATGAACGTCCCTAGCATCGCATCGCGGGCCCGGTCCTTGGCGGTGATCTTCTTGGAGGTGTCCGTGCTAAACCACGACAACGCGACGCGTACCCATGCCAGCGAAACCACGGCGCCCGCCGCCAGGCTCGCAAGGATCACTAGCCGGTTGAGCGAGCTCGTGAGGTTGGTGGTCGCGTTCGCTGCCGCTGGCATCTCCCGCCCGTCTGCGATGGCGTGCCCTTCCAGTCGCCCATTTGAATCAGCCACCGAGATCCCCTGCACCGAGATCAGGACGAGGGCAAGGAACACGCATCCCGCTATTGAGAGGTGTAAGTGCCTCATGGGGATACCCCCACTTGGGTGGACGAAAGTTTCCATCGCTCCACCCCTTCCCCATCGACCTCCTTACCCGCGACCCCCTTCGTCTCTAGGGCGGCGAGGGCTTCCTCGGCTATTTTGCGTTCGATCTTCTGGTCTGCCGCCATGAGGAGGAGCGATTCTCGGTCCTCCCCTGGCCATTTCCTCAGCGAGGACTCCAAAACCCTCTGCGCCTCTTCCAACTTTGCGAGATCAGCCTCAGCCCCTTTGTTGCCCCGTCGGCTCCTTTTGCGCCGGAAGACGAAGAGAGCGGTCAATCCTCCCACCACCCCCAGTCCCCCGAGGTAGGCAACAAGGGTTCCCGTAGTGGTTCCCGAGGGGTCGGATCCGATCGTCAGGACAGTCCGGGCTCCTCCGGGACCTGTCAGGGTGACGACCTGAGCCCCGGACCCTCCCACGATGACAAGAAGCACCGTGCCGTCCGAAGAATTGCCCCGAGCGACGGGAAGACCCGGAGCCGATGCGTCCACCATCACCCCCGTGATCGCGTTCCCGTAAGGGTCCGTCACTGACACGTTGAGGTAGAGGTCGGAGTGGACGGCGGCATAGGCGATCACTCGGAGGACGATCTGGTCGCTGTCTGGCATCCAGGTTACATTGAATTCCCAGGGAGCCAACTCCCCGGAGCTTCCGGTGTACGAAACGGTCCCCGCACGCAAGGAGCGGAGCACCACCGTGGCCTCCCCGTGCGAGAAGGTCACCGACATTTCGGAAGTATTCGCGCTCGACCCAAGGACCAGCGTCCCGTTGTAGGACTGGTTCCGGTTGCCATTCGCATCGCACGCCCAGACCGTCAGGGAGAGGTTGGTACCGGCCACCGCTTGGAACGCCGGGGTCTGCCCCTGAAGTTTCACCGGTGTCCCCGGAAGCACGACCACCGGAAAGGATGTGGTCAGGTTCTGAAGCACCGCACCGTTCTCGCCAGAAAGGACTTCGGACACGCGGTCGACCACGATCCCCGTTGCGTTCCGGATGAAGGTCGCGTTGGCCCCTTGGGAAGAGACGATCCCGAGCCCCCACCAGTGGAAGACCAGCGTCGCTCCAGGGCACGGCGGCTCGGTGGAGGCGACCGAAAGCCGTCCGACTTCACCCGCCGTCATCGAGGGTTCGGTTGGGGTGACAGTCGGGGGTCCGATTGCTTGGCACGAGGTCAGGTTCAACGTGGTCGCGGTCCGGTCCCCTAGCGCATCGATAGCCCGGACGTACAGTTGATGGCTACCGGGAGTATTCACAAGCGCTTCGGTCCCCCAGAGGGTTCCGGGGGCCCAAGCGGTGACGTTCGCTATCGGGGTCTCATCCAAGGCGACCGCAAAATCGATAGGGCCATGTCCTCCAAGGAATTCTATCTCTACTCTAGGGGCCAAGGGGACTATTCCCACCGCTGGCGTCGCATTGGCTCGCAGGCTCAACGTATCATTGTATGCCGTCACATTCAGCCACTGGGTGATTGAGCCTCCCGAAGCATCCGTGGCGGCCACTGCCATCGAATACGTGCCTGCGTTAGGGAACGTGAGCGTTACCGGATTCCCCCCCGTGGCGCCAAGGCCCGTGACAGACCATGAGACGCTGTAGGGTCCTTCCCCTCCAGAAGCCGTGGCCGAAAAGTTCGTGGGCACACCCACTGCCACAGAACGGGGGGCATGGAGAAGCGCCAGCAGGAGTGGAGGCACCACGGTGACGTTCACCCAGCCTATGCTGGACCCTCCATCGGCATCCGAGGCCGCGATCTCGACCGGGTACGTTCCGGGTGCCTTGAACACGGGCTCGGTATGATTCCGGTAGATCCCCTCCGGAGTTGTAAGGATAGTCGAAACCGGCCCGACCCCTCCGGAGATCACATAGGGGACCGTGACGTTGGTACCCTCGTCGGCAAAGAGTGCCGTTCCACCGAGCGTCACCGCAAGCGATGGGGCCACCACCACTTGGCGGGTTGCCGTGGCGGTGACCCCGAGCGCGTCCTCGACCGAGACCGCCACCTCGATCACTCCGGCGCGTTCCGGGACCGTCGTCACGTAGCTGAGATTGGTCCCCGACACTTGGCCCGAAGGGAGCGAGTACGAGTATCGGTAAGGCCCGACGCCTCCGTGCACAGCGCCCTGGATAGTGAAAGGGACTCCAACCTCGGGGGCATAGGGGAGCAGGCTCACATTGAGAGATAGTGGAGCGGATACGGCAAAGGCGAAGGGGATACCGACCGTGGCGCCCGACGCGTCTGAGATGTTCACTGCCCCGGTGAGCACCCCTGGCGCCGTAGGAACAACTGAGAAGTTGTCGAGGTCCATGCCAATGGCACCTGCCGTTCCGGCCTTCCACACCAGGCGATAGGGGGGGACACCTCCGACCGGAAGGACATGCAGAGTGGACAGGGCAGCGTCCTCGAGAGCGGAGGTAGGGATCGTCACCGTCGTCGGCGATAGCGCTGAACCTACGGTGACCGTTAAGGAATTGGCGACCGTGACTCCCGCCGCATCGGTCAGGCTAACGCTCACGTCGTACGTCCCAGGTCGCGCGTAGCTGTGTTGGACTGAGGGACCGGCCACGGCCGTTCCATCGCCGAATTCCCAGACGATGGAGGGAACACCTACCCCACCGATCTCCGTGGCGGACAGGAAGAGGGGTTGCCCTACATCGACAGCGGTACGGTTTGCATTCAGACTCAGTACCGGGGGGTCGACAACGGTCACATTGATCGGTTGGCTGGAGGACGTCTGGCCGAGGGAATCGGTAACGCTCAAAGTCACCTCGTAGTGCCCCGTGGCGGAATAGACGTGGGCGGGATCCGGTAACGTGCTGGCAAGGCCATCCCCAAAGTTCCAGTCGTAGGTGTAGGGAGGGGTCCCGTAGGCGACCGAGCTGCCGAACGAGAGGGCGTGACCCACGTCCGCGCCCGGGAATACTACCGTGGCCATCGTCCGTGGGTCGGGGATTACCGAGACGAACACCGGAGGACTGGCGGCGATTCCCCCGGTACCGTCGCGTACGGTGGCGTTCACCGTGTACGTCCCCGCCTGGTTGTACGTGTGCTGGGAAATGAGTGTATAGTCGGTGATCCCGTCGCCAAAGGACACGGTACCCTGGAAGGGCCCGATCCCTCCCTGGACCCCGATGGCGAAGGTGACCGGGACCCCGACCTCGGTATGGGTGGAGGATACCGAAAGGTTCACCAACGGATCCGGGGCAACATCCAATGAATCGGATCGGGAGGAGGTTACTCCGCAGGAATCCGTAAGCGAAACGGTCAGTTCATATCCGCCACTAGTGGCAAAGCGGAGCGAGGTGTTCTCGGGGCTTGTGAAATCGTTGAAGACCGC
>JAKBKR010000019.1 GCA_021832495.1 bacterium
CGCCCCGGGAGCCAGACTCGGGAGAACCTTGTAGTACGTCGTGAGCGTCGTATGGTTCATCGAGTACCCTCCGGTCGGGCACTGGTTGTCCTCGGGATAGCAGACTTGCCAGTAAAGATTGGCTCCACCGATCGCTACCAGCGGGCTCACGGAGGATATCGTCACGTTGACGGACTGGCCGATCGCCACGACCGGGACCGTACCGTTCGAAAGGGTGCCTTTGGATGTCTCGTTACCGATAATGGCAGGGGAGGTCGTCAGATTGAGGTTGAATGAGAAGTTGGTACCCTGGGTGAACAAACCGAAAGGGCTGACGACTTCGGTATAATTCTGCGACTGAATAGAATCGCTGCCCTGATCGTAGGCGACGATGTACCACTCCAATGTGTAGTTCACCGCCGGGAAGAACGCGCCCGGCAACGTCACTGTGGCATTGGTCGCGGGCCACCCGGCCCTCCCCGTCGTGAATCCGGACTCCCAATTCATCCAGAACCCGCCCGTCGAATTGTACGCCGTGGCGTACAGGGTGGCGCTCTGGATCTTGGCCCCACTGTACATCTGCCAACTACCATTTATGGACATATTGATGACGATACTCGTCCCCACGGTAGGCTGCCCGGTGGGGTTGATATTCAGGTTGAGGTTGCAGGCAAAGGCAGTGGCCGTGTAATTTCCCGTCTGGTTCAGAGGGCAGTTTGGGTTCGTGGGAGAGTTCGGCGTGTTCGGATAGCAGGGCAACTGGGTGTTCCCGGCGTAGCTGCACCCTGACCCGGGAGTTGGAGACCAGTACCATGCCCCCTTGATGTAGAAATTGAAGAGCCCGAAGTTGTTCGAGGTGCTGTTGTAGGCAGGCCGTCCTGTGGTGCTACTATAGTGTACCGATGTGACATTCCACTGGACGAAGGAACCAGGGCGGAAGTTCGATGAGGTCCCTCCACCGATGGCCGTCGCGGTGCCCTGGATTTCTAGTGTATAGATGTACTTCGTGGTGATGGTGCAATTGTACCAGGAAGTCTCGTCCAAGCAAGACGAGGCCAATGTGTCTCCTCCCGGAGTGTGTGGGTAGACCATCTCTTGGATCGTCTTTGTGGCATTGACCTGGGTACTCGGGGCCCAGGGGTCTCCGGCATCGGCATGCCAGACGGTCCCGTCGCAGGTGCAGAACCAGTGGACACCGTTCCACTGTACGTCGGTGACGCTGAGGTAGAGATAGGCGTTCGTGGAGTTGAACTCATTGGTCGAACCCGTCCCTCCCCAGGCCTTGATGAGGTTGTACTTTGAGTAGATGTCGAAAAAGATGTTGTCCCCCGATTTGGGATAGTCGTGGTAGTTCGCGCCGGTAGATGGTGGAGATTGCGGCACCACGTTGTCCGCTGCGGATTGCGATGCATTGATCGCTACACAGATCGTCGCATTGACGGCCCAGCAAGGGAGCGTGACCGTCGAGTTGTTCGCAGCACTGGTTGCGTGATTGGTTAACGGTATCAAATCACGTGGAGGGATCGTGGCTGTCAGAGATGCGGAGTGGGAGGCCAAGGTGCTTCCGCCCGCACTGGCGAGCCCGCTAGACAGGAGCAAAATGAGGAGCGGGAAGAGCAAAAGGTATTTCATTCCCAAGCCGCCGTGAGTTACACGCGTAGGCATATGGAGCTTGCTCCTCCCGGTAACGTCGCCCAAGGAACCACCCCTTGACGCCCGGTATTCCCCCAACGATCGGCTCACCCGAACACCACCCTGTGCACTGTCCAATGTGGAGACCGATTTCGGTCGAGGCTGCGCAGCCGGGCTATGCCAAAGCCACGCTTGCTTTCCCACGCCATGGGCAAGGACAGCATGACATGCAGCTAAAAAAGGTTGCGCCGCGAGGATGGCATGCTGTCCGTCCGGCAACACGAAGGCCCACCGCTCCCCGGCGAAAGCATGGCCACAGGGACACCCTCAAATACTGCATTGGAATGCTGCCATGGCAATGCATAGCCCTGTGCCTGTTATCGCCACCGTGTTGGTGATGGTAATGGGAGGGTTGCTCATACCGAGTGCGCACGCGGCCACCCCTTCTTCCGTCTCATTATCCCCCGCACCCCCCCTATCGACGACGTTCGATCTGATTGGAAAGGCCCCCCCTCCCGCTGGAGCCCACATGCTCGGCCCCCTTGACCCGAGCCGGACGATAGAAGTATCGTTGACCCTCGCTCCTCGGAACCCAGAAGGACTTGCGGCGGCGGCCCAGCAACAGGAGAAGGATTTGGCAAGTGGAAGGTACGCATCACTGAGCTCGAGCGAGTACGCAAGTACGTACGGACCGGCTCCCGCCGAGGTGCGCTCATTGACCTCTTATCTCGGGACCGAAGGACTCTCCACGCAGCAACTCGGTAGCATGCTCACGGTTACTGGAACGGTGGAGGCCATCGAGCATGCTTTCTCTGTCGATTTGATGGTCTACCAGACCGGGAAGGTCACCGCCTGGGCACCGAGTGGGCCGATCGAGCTCCCCGCGTCCGTAGCTTCGGCCGTCGATGGGGCGAGCGGTTTCAATTCCTTTGTGCGACCGGTGACCCAGCTTGCATCCCCCATCGCCACGGAACCGAAGGTGGTTCCCCACGCGGGCACGATCTCGGTGGTACTGACGCCTCCATCGTTTAGTTTCGTTAACGGGGCGTCTACTTACGTCACCCCGCCCGCTGGGATGAACCTGTCCTACAAGGCGACGGTGACACTCCCCACAGGGGACACGTGCGCACCCTGCAAGTACACATGGTCCTTCCTCAACCCGTTGGTAGCGACTTATGTGCTCAACTCGACGAGCACGACCCAGACCGTTTACTACACCTACCCTGAACCCGCCAACCAGTTCACAAACCCCATGCAAATCACCGTGAACGTGACCGACACCCAGTCCAACACCGGCGAGGCTGCGGATGCCGTCATACCGACCATGTCACCCTCTTGGATGCAACAAGCATATGGGGAATCCCCACTCTTTGCGAAGGGGTTCGAAGGGCAGGGGATGACCATCGGCCTTGACGAGATGTGCGATCCCTCGTTCGACTCCGGGACCTCGAACTACATCGCGGTCGTCGACAACTTCTCGTCGGCGATGGCCCTGCCATCTCCCACGATCAAGTTTGTCGGCCCGGGGACCAGTTGCTCTTCCTCATCAGGAGTTTCCGGTTGGTCCCAAGAGACCGTACTCGATATGGACTGGGCCCACGCCATGGCACCGGAGGCGACTTTGGAAGTGTACTTTGGCGCCTCATCCACCGGGGCGGACATCCAAGGAGGAGACTCGATCTGGGCCAACTCTTCAAGTGGTGTCTTCTTGGCATCGAACAGTTGGGGCCTGAACGAAGAATATGCTTCTATATCGGGTGTCGGCGGGACTGGCCCCTACGATGCCATCTGGGACCAAGCGGCTGCGGAGGGAGTGAGCTTGTTCTCCTCCTCCGGGGACTGTGGGGGAACGGCGAACGTCTCCTCCGCCGAACCCTCCGCTGGGGTCAACGTCAGCTACCCTTCGTCCATCCCCATGGGGATCGGCGTTGGCGGGACCATCGTTACCACCACGAGCACCGGAAATTGGAGTGGAGAATACACTTGGAACAGTACGGCATACTCCCCCGGTGCCTCCTGTGGAAACTCCTGGGGAACTGGTGGCGGCTGGAGCCGATTCTATCCCATTCCCACATATCAACAGAACATGAGTGGCCCCGGATGGGCCCCTCCGGCACCGCCAAAATGGCCGTTGGCGAGCCCCCGCGGTGTACCGGATGTGGCGATGGATGCCGCTACGTGGGTCGATATCGAATACCCGGGGTATGGCTGGGTCCCCACCGGTGGGACATCCCTGGCCTCCCCAATGTTCGCCGCCTTGATGAGCGTCGTGCTTCAAGCGATGAACCGTGGTTATGGCAGCACACCCGCCGGTTTCCTCAACCCCCCAATCTACGCGATCGGAAAGTCCCCAGCCTACGGTTCTGCCTTCCACGACATCACCCTAGGGAACAATCGTGACCCGAACGGCTACTCGGCGGCCACAGGCTGGGACCCCACCACGGGATGGGGCAGCCCGGTCGCTGTCAACATGGTCGCGGGACTGCGCACCGTCCTCCCTCTCAAATACAACGTTTCGGGGTATGTCTATAACCTCTCAACCGGGGCAGGCATCCCGGGCGTCACCGTCTCCGCCAACGGAGGGGTCGGGACCACCGTGACCACGGCGAACGGTTCCTATCTGATACAACTGCCCAATGGGACCTACACACTTACTGCGAAGCTCACGGGTTTCAATAGCAACACCCGGGGGCTAACCGTGAATGGCTCAGCGCTTTCCAACGAAGATATCAACCTCTCGTGGATCGCAAAGTACGGAACTGCGCAGAAGATCTCGGGAGCCATGGTCACAGAGACCCATATCGCCTTGCAGGGAGGTCTCGTGAGCATCTCAGGAGGTCCGACCTTGGCATCGGCCACCACCGGCCCAGGGGGTTTCTTCACGCTCTACCTCCTCAACGGTACGTACACGGCCAAGGGATACTACGGGGTATCCTATCCTTCGATCAATCCGGCTTTCAACGTGACCACCATGTCCGTCACCGTGTCTGGCCCGATGAATCTGGTCGTGGTCATGTACTACACCCGAGATACGCTGACCGGCTACGTGCTCGATGCGACGACAACGCAGCCGCTCGCAGGGGCAGCTGTCTCGGGCTTCGATCTCGTCACATCGAATGCCACCACCGGTTCGAATGGAGAGTTCCACCTGCACTTGCCGACCGGGACCGCATCTATCTCGGTAGCGCTCACCACGTATCTTCCGGATACGTCCACCGTTTTCGTGAACTGGAAGAACACCTCCTCGATCACGGTGGACCTCGTGAAGTCCCACGCCCGAAACACCGCCGTGCTCCTCTCCCTCCGTGTCGCAGCCCCCATGAACGCGACCGGAGGCATCGCGACGATGCCCGGGAACTCCAGCACCACCATAGATATCTGGACAAACAATTCCACCACGGGTGCCCCTCTCGGGGGTGTGTCGGTCCTTCTCGTCGACACCCTTGGAGGTGCGTTTTCCCACGCCAGCCTCGCCATCCCATCCTCTGGAGCCGCCACTGTGAAGTTCACGGCTCCCTACATCACCCATTCCACGTTGGATGATCTGGTCGCAACCGTCACCTCGACGGGGTTGACCGGTACTAACTCGACCGAGGTCTGGGTCACCACAGCCACCGCCACCTGCCTCACCCAATGCGCGTACCCGATCACTGGGGAGGTCTTGGCTGCGAGTGGCGCCCCGCTCTCTGGTGTCTCCCTGACCATCCTCTCCTCCCTCGGCAGCCAGTTGGCCACGCTCAAGTCCGGGACCAACGGCTCATTCCGGTTTTACGAGGCCAACGGGAGCTACCAGATCGAGGCCGCGGCCAACGGCTACCGAAGCACGACGCAGAAATTCTCGGTCCGAGGCGGTCCGGAGTCGCTTGGAAGCCTCATCTTGGAGCCCAATCCCTCGACTATCGGTTCGGGTAAGTTCTTCTTCAATCAGTACGCGGGCATTGCCATCCTCGCGGCGGTAGCCATCCTGTTGGTGGGTATTCTCTTCCTGATGCGCCGCCTGAAACGGCTCCCACCCCCATCGAAAGGGGAAGAGAGCCCGGCACCGGAGCCGCCAGCCCCCATCGACGCCCAAGCGGAGATGTTGCCCTTCCCGACTGAGGCATCGACCGCTTCGCTCCCCGCTCCTCCCTCTCCCACCGCCGAACCGCTTCCTACGGAGAATCCGCCAGGATCGGTTCCCACATCGGAGGAGCCGAAGGCACCATGAACACCAAAGGACACGTCCTCAAAGCGAGCCGAATGGGATGGATCGTAACTGCGTTTGTGCTGGTGGCCCTGATGGTCCCGAGCTCGATCGCAAGCCATCCAGTGACCGGTACCTCGACTGTTGGCTTTTCCGCGGCGGAGGTTCACCAAGTCCGTGCCAGCCTCGGCGAGATCGTCCGTTCGGCCCTGCTTGACCGTCCTTTGGCCGGAATAGGGGGGCCCACCCCAACCACCGATGGCTCGGGCGCTTTCACCACCGATCCCGCAGTGATCAACAATACAGGAATCAATACGACGATCACCCTTCCCGCAGATTTCACCCCACCGGCAAAAGGCTGCGCCGGCGGGACCGTCAACACCACTTCGGTCCGGGTCTGCGCCCTGCTCGGTGTCGAAGAGCCGATCAACAAGACCTCCATCGCATTCATCGGCGCGGCCTTCCTTGTGGTGAAGACCACTGTAACCACCGTTCAGGGAGTACTTGCCGTAGCACTACTACCGAACACTACCTTTGTCGCCAACCCCACCCCGGCATCACTTCTCTCCTTGGGTCAGACCTATGAGTTCTCGATCCTCCACAGCACCGGGGTCTGGTGGAACTTCCAGTACTCGACCGGAAGCTCCTCTACCCCACTGACCGGAAGCGCGAAATGGGAGAACGGGACCTACCGGCTCAATGTGACCGAAGCTCTGGGCATCCATTACAACGGCACCAACTCGGGATATCCCATGCAGGTCCTAGCCGAACTGAACACGACCTACAGCATTCCGGTGGTCAACGTACCGAACGCGATCGGGATCGCCCCGGGTGCTTCGGGCAAGATCACCTACAACCCAGTCTCCGGGAACGCGATCACTTTCAACCTCAGCAGCCCCATGGGGATCGAGGGGCAAGACCAGCTTGCCAGCCTCGGCCCCGACGCACTTCGGGAGGCCGGTGGGATAACTTTCCCCGGCCAAGCCGTGCCGCTATGGGGGTCCGCGGAACCCCTCGGCATCTACACTCAACAGGCCATAGCCTATGCGTCGGAAGGGGCCCTAGCCGGTGTCACAGGCATCAGCACGAACGTGACCATACCGACTCCGGCCAACATCACGCTCGTCGCCCAGCAGGGAGAGTTCATCGGGGTCCAGATCCCGGTCAATGCGACCGATGAGGTAGGGGTGGGGGTCAAGATGTACCTCTTGGGAGCGACGCTCACGGCGTCGCCATACTACCTCGTCCGCACGTTCGCGGGCGTGTCCCTCTATGTGGCGACATCGGAAAAACCTGCCCTAGGATCCTCGGTCACTCTGTCTGCGTCCGCTGCGGCCAACGGCGAATGGTCCTTCAAGATGAACGGGGCCCTGATCCAGAACACGTCCGTCGGGGCCGGGAACGGCACGGCGGCCCTTGCGCAGCCCTCGGCGACGGCCTTCATCGGGACCGCCAATGCTTCTACCAGCCTGTTCGGCACCTCCTCGCTTCCGCTGCTTGGGCTGTTCGGGAACGGGACAGTCCATGATATAGTGGCCCCGATGGGTCTCGAATTCACCGTACCAGGGAAGACATGGACATTGCCCGATTATGCTGCGGCCTGGTCGTGGAATTCCGGCATCGGAGTGGAAGGTTTGCTCTCGAACCCTGCCCTTCCCCGGGGAGAGGTCGAGTTCGGTGTGGTCGGTTCGAACGGGGCCCTGAACGGGGGCCTCCTCTGGAACAGTTCTTTACAAGTGAAGGTCGCGGCCACTCCGTCCAAGGTCAATCCGGGGGAGAATGCGACCATCACGGCGAACGTGACCGGTGACTTTGCCATCCCCGAACCGGCCTCCGTCATCTCGGTGAGTGCGCTCTACGGGCCCGCCCCCGGCGTCCCCCTTACCCTCACCCTCGGAAAGTCAAACGCATTCTATGCCAACTTCTCGGCGCTTCTCAACGGCCCCCAACTCACCTCCACGGCTTGGGTCAACCTGACGGTGAACGTGACCGTGGCCCCGGTGCCGTCGTCCCAGCCCTCCTATCCGCTCTGGGGACACGCCAGCGGAAGTGCCATGGTCACCATCTTCCCGACGCAACTCATTGTGCAGGCCCATCCGTCCTCGGCAACGATCAATGCCGGAACCAATGACACGGTCTATGTATGGGTGAACGATTCAAGCGGAACCATCGCCGGGGCCAGCTTATCGGCCGTTGTCACCCCTGCCGTGCCGGGATTCTCACCGACATTCAAGACCGTGGCCCGTGGAGAGTACAGCTTTGTCATTGCTCCCCCGGCCAGTCTCTCGACGGCGACAACCTACACCATCACCATCTTTGCCAACAAGACCGGGTCCGTTGGGGCGATTTCCACAGTAAGCCTCACCGCTAATCCCCTCCCGCTCCTCACCGTAAGCATCACGCTGAAGGACTCGGCGGGCAATGCCATTCCCGCCAGTGGGATCACCAGTGGTGCCACCTTCACCCTCGTAGTCACGGTCGACTCAGGTAGCAACCCGGTGAGTGGTGTTACGGTGACGCTCGGTAGCAATCCGCTCATGCCGGGTGGCCTACCCACCGGGATCACGGATTCGAACGGGCAGTACGGGCAAACCCTAGTCGCCCCGAAGGTCAATTCCTCAACGCAGTACACATTCTCGGCCTCTGCGGGATTGTCAGGGTACCGCCCCGCCAACACGAATTCCTCGCTGGAGGTCAACCCGCCGGCAACCACAGCTTCGAGCGGGATCCCCACCACGGACCTCTACATCATCGTGATTGTGGTGGTTGTCGCGGTGGTCGCTATTGCCGCCGTCGTGATGATGCGGAAGAAGAAGTCGACCAATGTCCCCCCACCGGCTAACGCAGAAGGCATGGACATGGGTTCCCCCGGACCGGACTTCGCTCAGGAGCCCCCAGCACAATAGCGGGTGACGGGGAAAGGCACCCCTATCGCTGTCGAGTCTCGAGATAAAAGGATTCGAACAAACCATCCTCGATCGAGTCCCTCAAGGCTAGGGCTGCGCCCGCTGCCATCCCGGGCACGACCCGGGAGACGAACCGCTCGACGAAAGGGACTGAGGGGGTGACCCGAACCACACGATCTGGGGACACCCCGGTCATGCGACCCAGTTCCTCCCGAGCGTCCTCGCGGTCCCCCAGCGCATCCACAAGCCCGAGTCCGAGGGCTTGCCGGCCGCTCCAGTACTCCCCCGTCGCCAGTGTCCGGACCTTTTCCACAGGCGCCTTCCGCTCCCGGGCCACGGTCTGGATGAACGACTCATAACCATAGCGGGCCACTTCAAGGACCTTGGCCCGCTCCTCATCCGTGAGCGGGCGCAGCCCCTGGTAAGCGTCCTTGTGCTTTCCATGGTGGAGCAATTCCACCTCGATCCCGAGGCGCGAGAGGAGGCCTGCCACGGAGATGTGAGGGATGAAGACCCCGATCGATCCCACGTCGGAGTCCTCGTGGGCGTAGACCTTGTGGGCCCCGAGGACGGCCATGTATCCCCCCGAAGCAGCCATGGAGCCGATCGTCGCCACAACGGGCTTGACAGCGGCGACCCGCTTCACTGCGCGGTAGAGGTCCTCCGAGGCTACGCCGTCCCCTCCCCCGCTTGAGATGTCGAAGAGAAGCCCGGCGAACTTCTTGCGCCGGCGGACGGCGCCCAGGATCCCGAGGTAGGGCTCGACCGTCCGCTCCCGGATGGTTCCCCGGAACTGCACGTGCGCCAGGATAGGGCCGAACATCGGAAGCCCAGACCCTCGGACGGGATATAGCGATTTGCTTTCGTCAGAGCGGTTCGAAGTGGGCCGTGAAGTGGCGCAGGCTCTCCGAGGCCGAGGACATCCGGGTTCCTCGGAGGTTATCCCGCCGTTCCCACACCCGCTTCACAGTCTCGGCCACGTAGGCGAGATGCGAGGCGGTGTACACCCGGCGGGGGATCGCAAGGCGCACAAGTTCAAGCCGGGTGCTCATGTCCTTCCCCTCGCCGAACATGACCCCGCCGATCTCGACGGTGCGTACCCCACCCTCGCGGTAAATCTCGATGGAAAGGGTCTGTCCCGGGAGGTTCTCGCGTGGAACATGGGGAAGGAAGGCTCCCGCATCGAGATAGATCCCATGCCCCCCCGGAGGATGGACAAAGGGGATTCCCTCGGCATCAAGCAGGTCGCCGATGTAGCGCACCTGACCCACCCGGTGGTCGAGGTAATCGATGTCCATGGCCTCCTCCAAGCCCACTGCCATGGCTTCGAGGTCGCGCCGGGCGAGTCCCCCATAGGTGGGGAATCCTTCGTAAACGATGAGGAGCTCCCGCATCCGCTCGAAGAGCTTCTCGTCGCGCGTGGCAACGAAACCCCCGATGTTCACGAGGCCATCCTTCTTGGCACTCATCGTGGCCCCATCCGCTAGGGCGAAGATCTCCGCGCCGATCTCCCGGATGCTCTTCGATGCCATTCCCTCCTCCCGTTTCCGGATGAAGTAGGCATTCTCTGCCCATCGGCACATGTCGAGGTAGAAGGGGACCCCGGCGGTGTGGCATATACGGGAGACCTCCTCAAGGTTCTTGAGCGAGGCAGGTTGTCCCCCGCCCGTGTTGTTCGTGAGCGTCATCATGACGACCGGCACCTTTCCCTTCTCATCCCTCAGGATGCGTTCAAGGACCCCCGTGTCCATATTGCCCTTGAAGGGATACTCCGAACGGGGGTCGTAGGCCTCGCGGACCACGGCGTTGAGGGGAACGGCCCCGTTTCGGCGGACGTGCTCCTGCGTTGTGTCGAAGTGCATGTTGTTCGGCACGATATCACCGCGTTTCAGGAGGGAGGAGAAGAAGATGTGCTCCGCGGCACGGCCCTGGTGCGTGGGCAGGAGGTAGGGGAACCCCGTCAACCCCTTCACGGTCTGCTCGAATCGTCGGAAGTTCCGGCTACCGGCATAGCTCTCGTCCCCCAGCATGAGCGCGGCCCACTGCCGGTCGCTCATCGCCGAGGTGCCCGAATCGGTGAGGAGGTCGATGTAGACCTCCTCCGATGAAAGGTTGAAGAGATTATAATGGGCCCGTTTGAGGGCCTGCTCCCGTTCGACAGGGGAGAGGAGGTGAATGGCCTCCACGACCTTGATTCGGAACGGCTCGACGGGAGGCAAGAGAGTAGGGCCTTCCATGCGAACAGCGAATCCCCTCCCGTATTTATCTTCCGGCTGACGGTGGTGCGCCCACCCTTCGGAGACACCATTATCTACCCGTTCTCCACATTAATAGTTCTGATGGTTTACCTCCGGTCGGCGATTCACGTGCATTGGCGGTCCTCGAGGGCGGTGACCCTTGTTCTTCTTTCAGGGTTACTTCTCCTGGGAATGGCACCGCTGGTTGGGACCATGAGTGTCCCACCATCCCCTTCCACGAGTTTCCCCTTCGATCCTTTGCCCGCAGGATACACGGTCACCTTCACAGAGAGCGGGCTTCCGGCGGGAACCGCTTGGGAGGTCGATTTCAACGGTGCCAACCAGACCTCGACATCGACCTCCATCGTGTTCCGGGAACCGAATGGAACCCACGCCTACAGCATCTTCGGCGTGCCCGGATGGCACGAGACCTCGTTCCCGTACTATGGCAACATCACGGTGAATGGCGGGCCCATTTCCCCTCCCACGCTCATCTTCACCCAGGTCACCTACTCGGTGTCGTTCAATGAGACGGGACTCGCCTTAGGGACCAACTGGTCCGTGATCTACAACGGAACTACCCATTCCTCGGGGTCGGCCACCATCCTCTTTTCCGAGCCCAATGGGACTTACACCTTCTCGGTGGTCCGTGTGCCGCAGTACTTCGCCGCCCCCGCCTCTGGCTTCCAGAATGTGAGCGGGGGGCCGGTCGTGAAGCCGATCCGGTTCAACGAACTTTTGCCCTCAACCTACCCGGTAACCTTCTCCGAAAACGGATTGCCCTCAGGCACGGTCTGGGGAGTGGGGATCGGGAACCAGTCCCTCTCCTCATCGTCCAGTTCCGTATCCACCAATGAGCTCAACGGATCCTACCAGTACACGGTGACCGTACCGAACGGCTTCAATGCCTCTCCGGCCAGCGGTTCCTTCAAGGTCTCAGGAGCCCCGGTATTCGTCCTGGTCAATTTTACCACCCCCCGACCCCCCCCAGGGGTCTACGTTCTCACTTTTTCAGAGTCCGGCCTCCCCAATGGGACGGTATGGCAGGTCTCCATCGCCTCCACGACGGTGAGCTCGGCGACGTCGGAAGTCCAGTTCTCGGAAAGGAACGGAACCTACCCGTTCATCGTAGGAGAGGAGATAGGTTACAACGCCACCCCTTCGGTGGGCAACGCAACGGTGAATGGTCAACCCGAGACCATATTCGTCCTGTTCGCACTCTACAATCCCAACGGCTCGAACCATAACCAGAACCCGACACCGCCGAGCACCCTGTTCGGGCTGCCCACCGATGAGGCCTACGTCCTCATTGCCGCCCTCATCATCCTATTGCTCGTGGCGATCGCCTACGCGGCGCGTTCCGGGGCTCCGGAGAGGGGTACGGAGCGTCCGAGACCGCCTCCTCCCCTAGCGGCCAGTCCTCCCATCGAGACCTCGGCCGATCCCCCAACCCCTTCCCCACCTGAGCCGCCCGCGGGTCATTCCACAGGTGTCCCGGTCTCGATCGTGCAGGCGAGTGAGGTGCCCGTGCCCGAAGGAGGCATTCCCGCTGCGTCCAACTGCCCGGTGTGCCATGTCCCGCTCAACGACAGCGGGCTCTGCAGCATCTGCGGCGTCCAATGGAGCCCACGGGACCTATCCGAAGCCCGGGAGCTCCACCGTCCGCTTCTGCCTTCCGAGACAGGTTCCGAGACCCAGGAACCAATCGAGGCCCCGACCCACCATGAAGCCGACTCCGAGTGGGAGCAGCAAATGGGGGCGCTCCAAGAACAGTCCCTCCAAAGCGCCCCTCCA
>JAKBKR010000020.1 GCA_021832495.1 bacterium
GCCCCGGCCGACGGACTTTACCCCCCCTACATCGTCTCGAACGAGCTCGGGCTGGCCCAAGAGTACGGTCTCGCCGACAACTACTACACCGACTTCGCCGGCCCGACCTTGCCCAACCGGTTCTACTACTACGCCATCACCTCGGGTCCCGTCACCGGAGATGCCAATCCCCCCGGAAACGTGGTCTCCTTCCCCAGCCTTCCTGCGATGCTCCAACAGAACGGCATCTCCTGGACCTCGTTCGACGGGAACTACAACGAGTACCCCGGTGCCCCGTGCTTCTATGTCTCTTTGTTCCCCACTTGCCCAAGCTGGTACTTCAGCTTCCCTACGAGTTCGCTCCAGCTCTCCCAACTCTCTCCTATCCTCTACTTCAACTGGATCCAGAACGAGTACAATCAGAACGGGTCCATCCCCCAGGTCCAGTACTACAACAACATCTACGGGGACATCTCTTCTGGCACGCTGCCCAGCGTCTCCTGGTTCACCTCCGACTGGATCTGTTGCACGGAACACCCCGATGACTCTGCATTCCAGTTCATCGGCGGCAATGTCTCCCAGGGCCAGCAATCCTTCCTCACCTTGGTGCAGGCGGTCGAGGACAGCCCATATTGGAACAACACGGCCATCTTCCTCACCTATGACGAGGGAGGCGGGTTCTTCGATCACAACCCAAGCCCCCGCGCCACCCCGCTCGGCACCGGGCTCCGGGTCCCCCTCATTGTCATCTCCCCGTACTCCCGCGAGGGGTACGTCTCGCACGCGTTCTACACCCCGAGTTCCCTCCTGCACTTCATCGAGTGGAACTGGAACCTGCCCTCCTTGGGCGCCCTGGACAATAACTCTAACCTTCCGCTCGACTTCTTCAACTTCAGTGCGCCGCCCCGTCCCCCCCTTCCCTCGTTCGTCTATGGTTCGAGCGACCTGACGGGGCAATTCCCGTGGAACTACACCCAGCCCGTCCCACTGGGAGATACGGGCACCTACCAGCCCGCCCTGGTCACTACAAAGCAGGTGAACTGGGCCTTCCAGACATCGAACTCGCTCCTCTCGGCCCCGGATCTCTCCGGCACCACGGTCTTCATCTGTGGGATGGACGGTACCTTGCGCGCGTTCGAACCGGTGACGGGGGCGGAACTGTGGTCGCGCCCTCTCGGTTCGGGGTGCCGCTCCAGCCCCACTTCCCTACCGGGCGGCGGGATCGCCGTGACCACGCTCCTCGGCAACGTTATGGCATTCAACGGGAGCGGAACACCCCTTTGGAACCTTTCCCTCGGCGCCCCCATGTACGGGAACCTCACCCCGGTGGGAAGCACCCTTTACGGTACACTCCAGAACGGGACCGTCTTTGCCGTGAACGGAACGACGGGGACCCTCTTGTGGGAGAAGCACGTGACCAACGCCGCTATCTATGCTTCCCCGGTCTATGATCCCCTGTCCCGCACGCTCCTCCTGAGCGCCACCACGGACGGCGTTGTGGATGTGAACCTCACCGGGGCACCGCTCTGGACCGCCGGCATCCCGGGAGGTGTCAGCGTCGACGGGGCTCTCTGTGGGGCGGACTACTACGTGACCACACCCGGTTTCGGCTTCTTTGGTGGGCCTCCGGGTGGGCTCTACCCCATCTCTGCGGTGACCGGCACCGTGGGAAACCCCGCTCCCCTCAATCATTCTATGGCCACACCGCTCTGCGTAGGGAACACGCTCTACGTTGGGGACAACGCAACGTTCCGGGCGTACTCTCTCCCTAATCTTGCTCCCCTTTGGAACGCGTCCATCCTCGGTGAGGCGGCGGGCACTCCGTCCCTGGTGGGAGACACCGTCGCCGTCGATACCCAGGGCGGTGACCTGTACCTGTTCCCGGTAGGGGGCGGCACCCCCTCCGTGGTTCTGGCCTCCCGCTCTTCGATGTTCGGTTCGGTGCTCTCCCTGCCTTCCGGACAGTACTTCACCGCGGAGGATGGGAACCTCTATGCCCGCGTCACCGGGGGCGAGGTCCGGGTCCACGTTTCCCCCGCGAACGCCACCGTCCGCTTCGACGGTGCTCCCGTTCGCCTTACCGGGGGCGATGGGAGGATCCTTGCCTCCGCCGGTACGCATGCGTTGAACGCGACCTTACCGGGGTACATCCCGCTCAATACAACAGTGCAGGTCTCCGCAGACCAGATCTCGACCGTGAACCTCACCCTTTCTGCGCTGCCACTCCCCCCGGTCATCACGGCCTTCAATGCGAGCCCGGACCCCATGTACCTCGGGGACACCCTTTCCTTCCAGGTCTCGGTGAAGGCCGGGGCCCCGCCCTATGCCTACACCTACACCGGGCTCCCGGTCGGATGCTCGTCGGAGAACACCAGCGCGCTCAGCTGCCTTCCGACCACCGTGGGTAACTCTTCGGTGCGGATCACCGTGCGGGACCTCTACGGCCGCTCCGCCACCGCCATCACGAACGTCGAAGTTCAGAACGTGCCACCCCCGAGCCTAGCCATCGCCTCGCTCTCGGCAGTTCCGAACCCTGTTACCCTTGGAGGAAGCACGATGATCACGGTGGACGCCCAGGGGGGTACGCTCCCCTACCAGTACCGATATACAGGACTCCCCACCGGGTGCTACTCCCAAGATTCAGCCACGGTCAGTTGTACGCCGACCCAGGCGGGGAACTTCCAGGTGTCGATCGTCGTCACCGACTCCCAAGGGGTCTCTGTAGCGGCCTCGCTCACGCTCTCGGTCTTGAGCGGACCCACGACGTCCGGGTGGTTCACGGGCGGGACCCCGCTCTTCCTCCTCCTCGTGCTCATCGTCGTCGCGGCGGCCGTGGTTCTGGTCCTGTTCGCCCGTCGGAAGCGTGTCTCCCCGACACCCCGGGATCCCCCGCCACCGCCCCCACCATTCGCGGCAGGTCCGGCGCCGGGAGAATGGGTCCAAACCTCCGCCGGCAATGGTGGAGCCGGTCCCTCCGAGGATTGATATTTTCCGGCGGTTCGAGACTTCAATGTACTTTGAGGATGTTCACGAGGGGGAGGTTTTTGAGTCTCCCCCCAAGCGGGTGACCCAAGACGATGTCGAACGGTTCGCCTCTCTGACCGGGGACCGGAACCCCATCCACTTGGATGAGGACTACGCCAAAGGAACCCCCTTCGGGCGGCGCATCGCCCATGGGATGTTGACCCTCTCCCTCGGCCTGGGACAATGGTCCTCGGCCGGGATCGCCAACGACTCGCTCGTGGCCCTCGTCGAGCTCCGGGACGTGCGATTCCTCCTCCCGGTCTTCCCCGGGGATACCGTGCAGCTCAAGAGCCGACTGGACGAGAAGCGTGCCCTACGTTCGAAACCCGATTCAGGTCTGGCGGTCTACGAGCACACCCTCTGGAACGGGAAGGGAGAGGTCGTGCTGCAATACCGCATCACCATCCTGCTTAAGAGGCGTGATCCGCTCCCAGCGGCCTGATCCGATGCTTCCGTCCTCCTCAGATCACTCGGGGTCGTCCCGGTGCTCCCGCTCCCAATGCGGGGAACCTTCCGTGATCGACCTTCCCTATGCCGGGGAGCACCTTTGCCGGAGACATTTTATCCACTTCACCGAGGAGCGGTTCCGGCGGGAGCTCCATCGCCAGGCGGCGGGCCTCAAGGGGGGCACGTTGGCGGTCGGGGTCTCGGGCGGAAAGGATTCGGCAGTGCTCCTGACGCTGCTCCATCGTTTCCTCGGGAAGCGGCAGAACATCCGGCTGGTCGCCCTGACGATCGATGAGGGGATCGCCGGGTATCGGTCCGCGACCCTCCGCCAGGCCGAAGCGTTGACCCAGCGCTTGGGCATCGAGCACCAGGTCCGGAGCTTCCCGGAAGAGCTCGGGACCTCCACGGACGAAACCGCCCTCCGGCTTCCGACCCTCGCTCCCTGCACGTTCTGTGGCGTCTGGCGGCGGACCCTCCTGAACCAAGCCGCCCGCGAGCTCGACGCGGTCCGCCTGGCCATGGGGTTCAACCTCGACGACCTTGCCCAGACCGTGCTGATGAACCTCGCCCGCGGGGAACCGGCCCGCTTGCTCCAGATGGCCCCCCATGTCCGGGTCACGGCGGGGCTCGTCCCCCGCATTGCTCCCCTCGCCCAGGTCCCAGAACGCGAGGTCTTCCTGTATGCCCGGCTCCGGGGGATCCCGTTCGACCACTCCGAGTGTCCGCACTCTCACCGCGCCGTCCGGAACGTTTACCGGAACGCCGTGTGGATGCTCGAGGAGGCGGTTCCCGGTTCCCGGCATGCGCTGTTGCGGACCCGGGAAAAGCTCTTGCGCGCCCTCGACCTCGCCTTTCCCCCCGAAGAGCTCCCCCGCTGCACCCTCTGCGGTGAACCTTCCTCCGGTGGTCTGTGCCGGGCGTGCGCCCTCAGGAAACATCTTATGGGAGAGGAGGCTGCCCGCAGTTGATGGCTCCCGAAACCGCTCCTCCTATCGAAAGCCTGTTCATAGTCGGGTCAGGCATCATGGGCTCGGGCATCGCCGCCGTGGCGCTCGCCAAGGGGCTTCGCGTCCATCTCTACGATGTGAAGGACACCTATCTCGACAAGGGGATGGCCACGGTGCAAAAGCATCTCCAGAAGATGGCCACCCGCGGAGGGATCCCCGCCGACCAGGTCGACAAGGCCTTCTCACGCTTACTGCCGACCCTGAACCTCGAGGATGCCGGAACGTGCGACTTTGTCATCGAAGCCGCTCCCGAGGTGCTCGAGACGAAGAAGGAGATCTTCCACCGGCTCGATGCCATCGCGCCGTCCCATGCTATCCTAGGGACGAACACCTCCTCGCTCTCGATCACGCTCATCGCCTCCGTGGTCCGGGACCCGGGCCGGGTCGTCGGCATCCACTTCTTCAACCCCGTCCCCGCGATGGAGCTTGTGGAGCTGATCGCCGGGGGCCGGACCCGGCCCGAGACCCTCGAGCGGGCGCGGCAGCTCTCGACCCTCCTCGGGAAGACCGTCACGGCAAGCCGGGACTTTCCGGGCTTCATCACCACCCGGTCCATCGGGGTCCTCATCAACGAGGCCGTTTGGATGCTCCACGAGGGGGTCGCGAGCCGGGAGGACATCGACACCGCCCACAAGCTCGGGTTCCATCATCCGATGGGCCCTCTGGAGCTTGCCGATCTCGTGGGCCTCGACACGGCGCTAGCGATCCTCGAGCGGCTCTACACCGGGTTCCGGGACCCGAAGTACCGTGCGTGTCCCCTCCTCGTCCAGATGGTCGAGGCGGGTAAGCTCGGTCGCAAGAGTGGGGAAGGGTTCTACTCTTACCGCTGACCCATGGACGAGTACACCGTACTGTTCCTGATCATCCTCATCTCGTTCCTTCCGTCCATCGGGTACCTGGCCTGGGTCCGGAAGACCGAGCGCTATAGCGAGGAGGGCTGGGGCCCGCTCCTGAAGGCCTTCCTCTTCGGTGCGCTCATCAGCACGTTCATCTCCGCCCTCCTCGAGGGCGTCTTCCTCGCCATCTTCTCCCAGGTGCTGCAGCCGGATGTCGGGGTCCTCCCGAAGAGCTCCACCTTCGCGTTCCTCGTCCTGGCGATCGTGATCGCCCCCATCATCGAGGAGGGATTCAAAGGGGTCGGGGTGTATTCGATGCGAAGCAATTTCCGCTTCGTGGCGGACGGGCTCGTCTTCGGGGCCGCCGTCGGCTTCGGGTTCGGGTTCGTGGAGAACACCCTCTACGGGCTGAGCGCCTTCGACCAGTACGGGATCGCCTCGGCCATCATCACGCTGCTCATCCGGTCCGTCTCAAGCGTCCTTCTCCACGGCAGCGCAACGGCCATGACCGGCTTCGGGGTGGCCGAGAACGCCCTGCATGAGGGCCGAGGCCATGTCCTCGCCGGGTACTACCTCCTTGCCGTCCTCATGCACGCCTCCTTCAACCTCATCGCATCGCTTCCGCTCATCCTCCCCGCCGACTGGACCTCGCTCATGGGGGCTGAGGTCCTGAGCCTGGTCTCCCTGGGGGCAGCCATTGCCTTCGCCGTCTATGCGTTCGGTCACATCCGGGACAAGATCACCGAGCTGCAGTACACGGCGTTGACCCGGTATCCTTCGATGCGTCCGGCCCGCAATCGGTGAAGCGAACCCGAACCTAGGGTCTGCCGCGGGCACGGAGGCCCGACGGGACTCCACGGAAGGAGAGAAAGCAAAAGGTTCATGTTCTGTCATGGCTTAGCAAGTATGATCATCGGATGCAACCGGGACCCAGATCTACCCTTCCCCTAGAATCACCACAAGGGGTGCCGTCCGCCCCATCGACGTTGAGCTCCAAGGTGGAGTCCGACCCGGGGAGCCGAGCGAGCCTGTCTTCGGGGACCTCAGTGCTGTCTTCTCCGTTATCCGAGGGCGTCTCCGTTCCCCACGCCCTCGAGCCGACATCGTCCCAGGGTGCCCTCCCCGGGGAACCCATCACGTTCCCCCCCGATTGGCCCGCCCGGGGAGGTCCACTGGACCTAATGGTGCAGGACCTCCCCCACGCCTCTTCGGGGGTCGAGTGGTGGTACTTCAACGCCCATCTCACCTCGGCTGAGGGAAAGCCCTATGGCCTGTTCGGGTCCTTTTTCCGGTTGGTCGTGGGTCGTTCCGAGAAGGACGGCAGTCTGAACTACGCTCACTTCCTTACCTGGGCCCTCACCGACGCCACGGAGGGGAAGTATTACCCCACGACCGAACTGGAGCCTCCGCTCCTTGGGTTGATGCTCTCCCGCTTAGAGCGGGGCGAAGGCACGGCCGACCCCCGCATCCGACGGGCGCTCGCCGAATCGCTCCGCAAGGGGAAGATGCCCCGCCCCGACCGCACGTTCGCATCCCCGGTGACCGTGGCCCGGGACCGGTTGGACCTGGAGTACGGCGCTTCCCACTTTGTCAAAGAGCCTTCGGGGGATTATCGAGTGAAGCTCCAGGGAACGCAGGCGAGCTGCGAGCTCCTCATCCATCCGGAATGCCCGCCGCATCGGCATGGTCGTGACGGGGTGGTGCCGGGAAAGGAAGGGGAGGAGATGTTCTACTACTTCATCCCCCGGAACTCGGTCGAAGGCACGCTCACCCTGGGCGATAGAACCATGTCCGTGACGGGGAGCGGATGGTACGACCACGAGTTCGGCTCCCCGAAGGCCCGGAAGGCCGACGAGGGGCCGAAGATGGAGGTCGCCTGGAACTGGGCGGGCATCCAGTTGCAAGATGGTGGCGCACTTACCATCTTCGAACTGCAGGAGATCAAGAGCGGCCGGGATGCGGGTTCCACCGCGGTGCTGATCGCGCCGGATGGGAGCGAAAAGCGCTCCGCGCAGATCCGGCTCGAACCCCTGCGATGGTGGCGGGGGGTGCGCTCCTTTGAGTCCCATCCCACGGCGTGGGCGGTCCGGGTCCCAGACCTTGACATCGACCTCGTGATCGAAGCGATCGTGGAAGACCAGGAGATCATTACCGTTGTCTCGAAGCCCGCCTTTTGGGAAGGACAATGCACGGTGCGTGGGACGATCGCCGGGGATCCAGTCGGGGGCAAGGGGTACTTCGAGCGCAGCGGGTTCTCCTTCTTGGACTCCCTGGACGATTTCTTCAAGGCCGTGAGCCAGGAGGTGCGGAAGTCCGTCGCTTCCCTCTTGCCGTTGCACCCGTCGCGCAAGGAGGCGATCGCGCTCTTCGCGAGTCCCGAGCACGCTCACCTTCTGGACGGTCTCGACGGCGAGGAGATCGCCGCGGGCCTTATCGCTCCCATCCGCACCATCACCGACCGGGGGGGTAAGGCTTGGCGTTCGTACGCAGCCCTCGCATGTACCGAGGCGCTCGGGGCGGACTGTCGACCGTACTCCCGTTGGCTCTCGCTGCCGGAGATCATGCATAGCGGCTCCCTCATGGTCGACGATGTGGAGGATCGCTCGACCCTGCGGCGGGGCGGCCCCCCGGCTCATGCCCTGTTCGGGGAGCCCTTGGCGATCAATGCCGGCACTGCGGCGTACTTCATTGCGGAGGGGACTGCGATGAGGGTGGACGCCCCCGACGCCAAGATGATCCGACTCTACAAACTCTACTTCGAGGGCCTCCGGGCGGGTCATGCCGGCCAGGCGGTCGACATCATGGGGTTCGACCGCTACCTCGACGAACTGGCCCGTACCGGGGACGGCCTCGGGCTCGAACGGAAGATCCTCGGCATGTACCGTCTCAAGACCGGGGCACCCGCGGGGATCCTCGCGCGGATGGGTGCGGTGGCCGCGGATGGGACGCCGGCCCAAGTGGAGGGCCTGGGCCGCTTCTTCGAGAACCTCGGGGTCGCCTTCCAGGTCGTCGACGACGTGTTGAACCTCAAGGGATTCAAGGGAGACCTCAAGTCGGTGGGGGAAGACCTCGCTTCCGGAAAGGTGACCCTCCCGGTGGTCTGCGCGCTACGCCGCCTCCCGGCCGAGGAGCGCTTCCAGATGGTGGCCGCCCTACGGAAGCGCCCCCTCGACCCCGTCACGATCTTCGGCCTCATCGGCATGATCCTCGGCACCGGCGCCTTCGATTACTGTCAATCGCTCGCCGAGAAGATGGTCGAGGACAGTTGGAGCGAGATTGAGCCGCTCCTTCCCGAGAGCCTGTGGAAGGTCATGCTGCGCGCGTTCTGCTGGTACGTGCTCGAACGGCACTATTGAACCGCGGGTCCGTCACTTGGACGGGCGGGTCCGGGCCCAGCCCTCTTGGCTCAGCTTGCGGTAGAGGCTCTCCGGGCCGGTGTCTTCCCCGTCGATGAGGCTCTCCTGCTGGAGGACGGCTCCCTTATTGAGCAGCCAGTAGTGGATACGCCAGTTCTTGCCCTTGTCGACCGTGGTGTTCTCGACCTCGCTCGAGAGGAGCCCTTCCTCCTCGAGCTTGTAGAAGATGTCGCGGTCCTCGCTGGCCAGGATGTTGTCGAGGACGACGCTCTCGGACCCGAAGTAGTTCAACACCTGGATGGCGACATCTTCGGCGAGTTCGTCCGGAAGCTTGCCGTGGGCCACGAGCGTCCGTCGGATCGCCTTGGTGAATTCTTCCACCGTGACCGGGGGCATCGCAGGCTTGAAAGCCGCGGAATAGATAACGGTTCGTGGGAAGGAGCGCGTTGGGGGCCGGCACGCCTTGGGTCCGGGGGGACTTCGACCGTCCCACGCTCGATGTGGCCCAGGACCTACTGGGGGCTCGACTTGTCCGGACCGTGCCCGGGGAAGCACCGCAAACCGTGGTCCTCACCGAGACCGAGGCCTACGTCTCGGGCGACCCGGCGAACCACGCCTTTCTTGGGCCGAACCGCAAGAACTGGACGATGTTCACGGGCCCCGGCCATCTTTACGTTTATCCCATCCATCGCTACTTCTGTGCCAATGTCACCACACGCCCCGGCGAGGCGGTATTGCTCCGGTCCGCGGTCCCATTACCCCCGTTGCAAGCCCGGCTGGGAGGTCCCGGTCTCCTCTGCCTAGCGCTGAACCTCACCCGCGCGCAGGACGGCATGGACCTTGTTGCCTCAGAGGAGGTCCGTGTCGTGCGCCGGGAGGGGGCGCCTCCCCGGTTCCGGGTGACCCCGCGGATCGGCATCCACCGCCACCGAGAAGCTCCGCTCCGGTTCGTCATCGACGAGGAATGGGTGGGCTCACGCAGCCGGTGAGGGCAGGTCGAGCCGGTCCATGATCGTCTTGTACCGCCCGCGGATCGTGACCTCGGTGACGTGGGCGATCGAGGCGATCTGCTTCTGCGTCCGCTTTTCCCCCGTCTGCATCGCAGCGATGTAGAGCGTAGCCGCGGCGACCCCGGTCGGACCGCAGCCGCTGTTGAGCTGGAGCCGCATCACGTCCTTGAGGAGGGCCATGGCCCGCTTCTCCGTCGGGCGAGAAAGGCGTAGGTCGGCCGCGTAGCGCTTCACGTAATCCTGGGGGTCGGTCGGCAGTGTCCGGGTGCACAGCTCCCGGGCGACGAAACGGTAGAGGCGTCCGAGCTCGGTGCGGTCGAGCCGGGTCTGGGCCGCCACCTCGGTGAGGGTCCGGGGGAGGTTCGATTGGCGGGCCGCGGAGTAGACGCAAGCGGCGGCGATCCCCTCGATCGTGCGTCCCCGGACGAGGTTGTTGAACACCGCCTTCCGATAGGTCATCGCCGCCGTCGCCCGGACGTTGCGCGGCAGACCCAAGGCGCTCGAGAGTCGTTCAACCTCCCCCAAGGCATGCGAGAGGTTCCGCTCCGTCGCGTTCACCGTGCGCATGCGCCGCTGAAGCTTCCGAAGTCGGTAGAACTGGGCTTTCGAATGACCCGGCACGGCGTGGCCGTAGTGGTCGGAGTCCTTCCAACCGATCGTGGTGCTGAGCCCTTTGTCCGGGAGGAGCACTGAAGAAGGGGCCCCGGTCCGTGCCTTACGGGCGGCCGACTCCGGATCGAAGCTGCGCCAATCCTGGCCGTGGTCGATGAGATGGTCCTCGTCCACGACACCGCAATCCGCACAGACGACCTCGCCATGCTCATAGTGGTGGATCAAGCGGGACGAATGGCAGCTCTTGCACCGCGAGGGCGCGGACTCCTCGAGGGGGGCCGGCGAGGCGCGGTTCATCCCCGGCCCCTCACGCTGAGCGACTGTCCCATCAAACGCAGGAGATCGCCGGGAGCCATCGGCTTCCGTGGTCGGACGGAAAGGTACGGCCGACGTACCGGACCGAAGACCTTGGTCACTCGTCCGATGAACCGGCCGTGCGGGCTCTCCACCAATGTGCCTTCGGGGACCTCCCGCCCCCGCAGGATCACCGTGCCATCCGCCGTGATGAGGGCGACCGTTCCAACGTCTTCCCCTTCGAGGGGGCGTTGGACCGAGCCCGGCACGGATGGCTTCAACGCCTGATTTATGGGCTTCAATGTATTTAATCCTAGGTAAGGGAGTCCGCATCCTAAGCTTGAGGGGGGTGGTAGGATTCCCGGTCGACTTCCCCTTGGGTGGAGCCGATTCCCATGGACCGCCCGAACCTCAATCCTTTCGGGTCGTCACAGTGTACTCCCGCCCCGGGTACTCTTGCGCCGTCCGAGTCCACCTATAGTTCCCACAGGGTCACCCCCACCGTGGTCGTCTATCCAATCCCGTTTAGGGTGCTATGGGTGGTATCTTTCGATGGGTTAAGGCGGTGGGTTGAGGCATGGAGAAGATAGGGGCCCGCGGTCGGTTCCGATGGTTGCGAAGGTCCTACTGTCCCGGCAGGGTCTTGGAAGCGCGCTCCGGCCGAACTCTCCGCACAGAGTGGTGGGCGCAAGGTGAGCGCATAGGAACCCCGGTGGTCCTACGATGGAAAATGGTATTATAGCGCAAAAGGCTCGAAATCTGTTGTCATGTCTGTCGATACTCCTCCGAAAGAGTTCTTCGCTAATGTTCCGTTCCGCCCCAAAGAAACCCTCTTGGGTTACCTCCCGGGCATTCTCTCCCTTGTCATTCCGATCCAAGGCGCCGGGATGCCGAGGAAGGACGAGATCCGCTACCAGCTCACAGAACAGCCCACGGACCTCGTGGGCACCGACCAGCGGTTGATTGGTTACAAGATTGAGGAGGAGCGAGTCTTCCCGTTTCCGCGCAAGACCGAGTTCCGGGTGCGATTGGCCGCTCCTTTGGAGGGGATCCGCGAAGTGCGAGTGAAGGACCTGCGCGTGGAATTCTTGGGCGAGCTGACCGGGATGGGTCTCGCCACGGTCTACCTGATCACCAGAGGGAGTGGGGAAGCGCAAGGCGTGGCCCGATGGATAGAGACCCTCGTGAAGCAGAGATTGGGATCGATGTACAGCTCGGGTACGTTGAGCACAGGAGACCTCCCTACGGGCCCGCGGGCGGGGAGGGCCCCGTCGAACACCCATGAACCAAGGGCGCATGGATAGCCACATAACACTGGTTCGGCCGCTCCCGAACCGTCACGACACTTGCCCTCGCTCCTCAGGCAATGGAAGATAGTGTGGAGCGGACCGATGTGGTCATCCTCGGTGGGGGCCTGTTCGGCTGTGCCCTCGCGTTCCACCTGACCCAGGCCCGGGGTGGGTCGGTCGTCCTCATTGACCGTGCTCCGTTGGGCCAGGGTGCCACGGGGAATAGCGCGGGCATCATCACGCTGCAGGGTTGGAACCGGTGGGACACTGCGCTCGTAAGGGAGAGTGCCGCCCAATACCGGTTCTTCACTGAGACCACGGGCCAGGGGAACTATCAGGAGACGGGGGGACTCCGCGTGGCTCGGACCGAAGCGGGGGTCCGTTGGTTGGAGGTCGTGCGCACGACCTTGCAGAGTGCCGGGGTCGAGGCCACTTCGCTCGGTCCCTCTGAGGTCGCGTCCCGTTTGCCGGGCTGGGAACTTGACGATGTTCGATCGGGCCTACATACTCCCGAGGATGCGGTCTTCGACCCGCTCGCGATCGCCGCCCAGTTTGCCCATCAAGCGACGAAGGGGGGGGTCGAAGTCCTTTGGGGAAGGGGAGTACCCCACATCGATATCACCCCGGGGGGGTGGGAAGTGGCGAACGGACATAAGCGGCGGTTCCGGGCGGCCAAGCTGGTGCTCGCCTGCGGTGCCTGGACCAAGGGGGTCTTGGGTGCGCTCGGGCATGCCTTGCCCGTGACCCCCTTCCGGACCCAGGCCACCGTGGTGCGCCCCCATCCTCTCTCTGACACCTTCCCTACCTTCCACGACACGGACCTC
>JAKBKR010000021.1 GCA_021832495.1 bacterium
GCTGGTAGGCCCTTCGACCCGCCCGCCTCAGTGTGGGCAAACTCTCCCCGCGCGTTTGTTCCGCCGTCCTCCGGCGTACCTCATTCATTCCCCTTGCGAGGATGTTCTGAGCGGCATTGATGTCCCGGTCCCCCTCGTAACCGCAGGGACACTCGATAATACGGTCCTTGAGGGTGAGTGCGGGGTCAGATAGTTTCCCGCACTTGTGACAGGTCTGGGTCGTGTTCCGAGCGTCCACTTGCACAGACCACTTCGACCGTTGGGCGAGCTTGTAGTCCGTCATCTGGCGGAGCATCCCCCACCCGGCGTCGTGAATGGGTTGGGCGAGGTTCGTATGGACCATTTCCGGCACCGCCATGCCCTCGAAGGCCACCAGGTCGAACCCTTCGGCCCAGTCGTGGGAAAGCTGGTGGGCGAACCACTTGCGTTGGTTCCGAACCTTCTCATGGCACCGGGCGACCATCGCCTTCTGGCGTTCCCTGCGTCCCGATCCCTTCTTCCTACGGGATAGCTTTCGTTGCGCCCGGGCAAGGCGCTTCTTCGCCATCCGAAGGAACTTGGGGGGTTCGATCTTTTCCCCGGTGGAGAGCGTCGCAAGGGAATCGAGACCGAGGTCCACCCCTACCGGGTTTCCAAGGGGAACGGTCGGCGGTGGGGCATCGGGCACCTCGTATTGGAGGGTGACGAACCACTTGTCGCCCCGGCGTTGAACCGTGATGAATTTGGGTTCACCCTGCGGGGTGTCCCGATGGTACTTCACCGGGATGGACCCTAACCGAGGCACCTTGACCCAATGCGTCCCATCCGGTCGGTGTTCCCATGTCGACTTGACGGCAGGAACGAAGGAGAACGAGCCCCCATCGTGATGAAACTTGGGGTAGCCCGCCTTCTTTCCCCTCTTCCCTTCCCTCCACCGGCAAAAGAACGCCTGGTAGGCGAGGTCGAGACGCGCCAACTGGTCTTGCTCGATATGGACGGGTATCTCGCTCAGACCGTTGGAGTGGTGCTCCTCGTCCCATGCCCGCCAATCCGTGAGCATGTGCTCGGTGTCGATGAAAGATACCCGGCGTTGTTCCTTCTGCCATGCATCAGTGCGGACCTCGACAGCGTGGTTCCAGAGGGAATTAAGGTTGGCCAGCCACCGGTCGAGGATGGGGAGTTGGTCACGGAGAGGATATGCCCGGAACTGGAAGGAGAGATGAGCCATTGCGCCAACCGATTTGAGTATAGCCTACGGGTTTTTTAACCCCAGCGGGCCAGAGAGCTGAACTCTTACTACGCTTCTTCCTGCGCGTTCCGACCCCGCACATGGGTCTGGTCGGAGACGGCTTCAAATCTTATCCCTCCGGCCGCTATTCGGTGGCGATGATCGCCATCGAGCCCTACCTCCTCCTTCTCCTGGCGGCCATCATCATCGTCATCATCTCGACCCGGTTCCACTTCCCCTACACGGTCGCCCTCGTGGTCCTCGGCGCCCTCCTCGGGCTCGCGGCGGAATGGACGGGGCTGCGGGGGGTCATCGGGGGCGCGAGCAACGTACTCACCCCGGACCTCTTCTTCTACATCCTCCTCCCGCCGATCATCTTCGAGGCCGCCCTGCACGTGAACTTCCGCAAGCTCCGGGCCCGGGCACCGCTCATCCTGTCCCTCGTGTTCTTCGGCGTGCTCTTCACGGCCTTCTTCACGGGGCTCGTCGTGAGCTACCTCTTGGCGATCCCGCTCGCCCTCGCCCTCCTCCTCTCGGCCATCCTCTCCCCCACCGACCCCATCTCGGTCATCGATCTTCTCCACCGGCTCAAGGTGCCCGAGGAGCTCTCCACGATCGTGGAGAGCGAATCGCTCCTCAACGACGCCGTGGGCGTGATCCTTTTCGTGGTCGTGCTCCAGTACATCGAGAGCGGGGTGTTCGAACCGCTCTTCTCCGCCGTCGACTTTTTGTGGGTCGCGGGGGCCGGGGTCGGGGTGGGGGTGCTCGCCGCCATCGCCGTCTACGTGCTCCATCGCCACCTGGACGATCCTGCGGTCGAGACCGCACTCTCGGTCGTCGTGGCCTACGGGTCCTTCCTCCTGGCCCAAGACATCGGCGCCTCGGGGATCGCCGCCACCGCGATCGCTGGCATCGCGGTAGGGACCTGGGTCGCCCCCCGGGCCATGCGCCCCGAGGTACGCCTGACCCTCACCACGTTCTGGAAGGTGGTGGTGTACATCTCGACCTCGGTCATCTTCCTTTCGATGGGCCTCATCTTCGCCATCAGCAACGTGCTGCAGTACCTCGACATCGTCGTGATCGTGCTCGTCGCCCTCTTCGTGGGCCGGGCCCTCTTCGTCTATGCCCACCGGCCGCTCGCCCGGATCCTCCGGGGCCCGGAGGCCCAGCTCCCACGGTCCTGGTACGGCGTCGTGACGCTCGCGGGCGTCCGGGGCGCCATCCCCGTTGCGCTATCGTTCTCGCTCCTCACCGCGTCCACCTCGCTCACCGGAAAGAACGTGTCCATGATCATCTCCGTCGTGATCGGAGTCGCCATCTTCTCGGTGATCATCGGCAACCTCATCTCCGGCTGGTACGTGGAGGAACACTTCCTCACCCCCACCTGACCCGAGCTCCCGCACTTGCGACCGCGCAGAAGGCCTATGTAACTGCGGTCTCTCCCGTTCTCCCATGGATGTCAAGGGAAGTGTGGCGCTGGTGACCGGAGGGGCCCGTGGGATCGGCCTCTCCATCGTCCGCTCCCTGGCGGAGGGAGGGGCCCGGGTCATCCTCGACGACGCCGGGCTCTCGATCGACGGTCGGGAGGAGGACCCCACCCTGGCGGCCACCGTAGCGGCTGACCTACGCAAGGAAGGTTGGGAAGTCCGGCCGAGCGCCCTCAACGTCAGTCGCTGGGAAGATTGTCAAGCCCTCTACCGGTTCACCCGGGAGACCTACGGCAAGGTCGACATCCTCGTGAACAACGCGGCGATCCTGCAGGACCGCATGGTGTTCAACATGGAGGAGCGGTCCTTCGAGCAGGTCCTCCGGAACAACCTCTTCTCGGCGTTCTACCTCACCCACCTCTGCTCCCGGGACATGCGGGAGGGCCTTCAGGGACGCATCCTCAACGTGGTCTCGACCTCGGGGCTCATCGGGAACCGGGGCCAGGCGAACTACGGGACCGCCAAGGGCGGCCTCGTGGCGCTCTCCCGGATCGCCGCGCTCGAGCTCGCCCGGTACGGGATCACTGTGAACGCCATCGCCCCGTTCGCCCATACCCGCGTCACCGAGACGATCGAGCCCACGACCCCCTGGCTCGCAGAATATCTCGCCACGGTCAAGAACGTCGCACCCCCAGCGAGCGTCGGCACGCTCGTGCGCTACCTGTGCTCCGCCCGGGCCAAGGTGATCACGGGGCAGGTCTTCGGTGTCCGGGGGGGTGAAGTGTTCCTGTTCTCCCAGCCCCGACCAGTAGGCGTCGCCCGGACCACCGGAAAGGAGACGCTCGATGAGGACTTCCTCGCCCGGACGTTCGACACCTGGGACAAGGAGGGGCTGTTCACCCCCTTGGAGACGGACCTCATGCACTTTTCGCGCAGATTTAAATAGCCGAATAGGGTTCTTCGACCCTGTCATGGACCCCGAGAGATTCCAGGGGGAGGTCCGGTCGGCCCAGGAGCTCGATGCCCATCCTCCCGAATACCGCACCGCGATCTCGAAGATCGTGGTGAGCCACGCGGTGAACGAGCTCAAAGGGGCGCTCACGTTCGATGAGCCGGCCATCCGGCTCGCCCCGACCCCCAAGTTCAAATGGCTCGTGAGCCGCAACACGATGGAGGAGTTCGGGCACCACATCCTCTTCGCCCGTCTCGCCGACGAGCTCCACGCGCCGTGGAAGGACAAGAAGTCCCTGACCCTCTTCGACTTCCCCGTCGTGGACTGGGTGGACTTCGGCGTCATCAAGGCGACCGTGGACATCGCCGAGCTCATCGAGCTCGACGACCTCGTCCAGTGCACGTACCTTCCGCTCCGGAAGGTCGCCAAGGACACGTACCCGGAAGAGAAGTTCCACGTGGGCCTCGGACGGGAGATCATCAGCACGCTCCTTGACGAAGACCCGGGGAATCGGGAGCGGATCAATGCGACCCTCGCGCGCCTCTTCCCCGAGGCGCTGGACTTCTTCGGCGCCGCCCACTCCAAGAACAACGAGCTCTTCGTCCGCTGGGGCCTCAAGCGGCGCTCGAACAGCGCCATGCGGGCCGACTACGTCCGTCAGGTCCAGGAGTTCGCCCGGAAATACGAGCTGAAGATGCCGGACGTGCCCGCCAAGTACGCAGGGGAGATTCCGGGAGGATGACCGTCGCGTCCTCTCGGCCCCGCCCCGCAACGGCCTCGGCGGACCCCTCGGAGTATTTCGAAAGGGTCCGACAGCAGGGAATGGGTCCCCTCTGGAAGGCGATGGGGGATCTCATGCCCACGACCCCGAAACCCCGGGAGGTCCCATACCAGTGGCGCTGGGCCGACATCCGGGACCTCGTCTACGAGAGCGCTAAGGTGGTCCGCGTCGAGGATGCCGTCCGGCGGGTCCTCATGCTCCTCAATCCCGGCCTCCCTCCCGAGCAGGCTGCGGTCACCCAGACGCTCTATGCGGGCATCCAGATCATCCTCCCGGGAGAGGTCGCCCCCGCCCACCGCCACACCCCGAACGCCCTCCGGTTCGTCATGGAGGGGGAGGGAGCCTTCACCACCGTCGAAGGGGAGAAGACGATCCTCCGCAAGGGCGATGTCGTCACGACCCCGAACTGGACCTGGCACGACCATGGGAACGAGTCCAAGGGGCCTGTCGTATGGCTCGATGCTCTCGACATCCCGCTCGTCAACGCCCTCTCCGGCATGTTCTACGAGGACTACCCCCAGAAGACCCACCCGGTGCGCGACGCGGAAAACAGCTCCCAGAGGACGTACGGCCGGGCCCTGCGCCCCACCGGGGAAACACGCGCCTCGAACTACTCCCCCATCCTCAACTATACCTATGCGAACGCCCGGGAAGCCCTGGAGAGCATGCCGAGCACCGCGTGGAGCCCGACCGAGGGCCGCGTCATCGAGTACATCAACCCCCTGACCGGCGGGCCCATCCTCCCCACGATGGATGCGTTCCTCCAGCAGGTCGATCCCGGCATGGACCTCAAAGCGTGCCGGCAGTCCGCATCCCGGATCGTTATGGGCGTGGAAGGGGAGGGGACCTTGGAGGTCGAGGACCAGAGGTTCCGCTGGAAGCCCTTCGATGTGATGGTGGTGCCGGCCTGGGCGAAACATCGGGTCGTCCCGACCGGGCGGACCCCGGCCGTCCTGTTCTCCTACACGAACGCCCCCGTGATGCGAGCGCTCTCGCTCTACCGGGAAACGGTTCTATAATCCCCGGGGTACCTTCCCGCGCATGTCGGAGTTCCCGGGTTTCGAGGAAGGATGGTTCCCGGCCCCGTGGGGGCCGGAAGATGAGCTTGGCGCGCTCCACTATGTGACACCGGAGAAGGTGCTCGCCGCGCTCCGCCTCGTGAAGCAGGGACGGTCAATCTCCCTCGGCCACCCGATCTTCGTGGGCATGCCGGGCCGGGCCGAGACCCACGGCCCCTTCGGGTACTGGACCTCGCAACGGGTCTACGACCACCGTCCGCCGCTCCGGAAGCCGGCGACGAACAAGTTTGGCGCGGCCCTCTGCCGCCTCGAGCTCTCCGACCACCTCGGAACCCACCTCGACGCCCTGAACCACATCGCCTACGATGGGAAGCTCTACAACGGAAAGGATGCGTTCGAACTGACCGCCCCCTCGGGCACGCTCAAGCTCGGGATCGATACGACCCCACCGATCCTCACCCGAGGCGTGCTCATCGACGGAACCGACGGCACGGGAGAACCCATGAAGAAGGGGGAACCCATCTCCCTTGAGCGGACGCAGGCATTCCTCCGGACCCATTCCCTCACCCTGGAACCGGGGGACGCCGTGGTCTTCCACACCGGGCTCTCCAGCCTATGGTTCCAGAGCGACCGCTACAACGACTACTACGAGGCATCACCGGGCGTGGGGTACGACACCGCGAAATGGTTGGGGGAACAGAAGGTCGCTCTCGTCGGTGCGGACTGCCCTTCGACCGAGGTGACCCCCGCGGAGAGCCCCGGGGCCCGCCTCCCCGTCCACCAGCTCTTGATCACGCGCCATGGCGTTCGACTGTTTGACAACCTCAAGCTCGATGAACTGGCCAAGGCTGGGGTCTATGAGTTCCTCTTCTTCGCATCCCCTCTCCGCATCAAGGGGGCCACGGCCTCCCCCATCGTCCCTGTCGCGGTGCTCTAGAGGCGGTCACCGATCAATCCCGGCGAGGACCGTTAGCGTAGTTAACCCCATCGTCCCGCGGGGGCCTGCCCGAGAGGCAGGTGAGATGGATGCGGATGGTGAGCGTGCTAGAAGAATACGCCCGGACGAACGAAGGAAGGACCACCCTGGTCGAGACCCCCGAAGCGGTGCCGCTGTTCCGGGTCGTTCCCCTGCAGGACACGACCGGGGGCCGCGTCGACAACTACCAGGGAGTGCAGCGAGAGGATACCGGCGAGGTGGTCTCCGTGGTCTCCTCGCGCTATGCCCTGCTCCAACACCGGGCCGTCGCGGAGGCGGTCCATGCCATCGGCGCTTCACTTGAGGCGCCGAGTCCAGCACCCGATACCCCCCACGGTCCGCGTTTCCCACGGGAACAGATCCGTCTCTACGCCCATGGGCGCAGGATGGAGATGAAGCTCGTGATCGGGAAACAGTACGGCCTGGATGGCGCCAACGAGTTCTACCCCGGGATCCGGGTGTTGAACAGCCTCGACGGAGCGTGGGCCTTGCGGATGGAGGCCTTCGCCGTCCGGATCGCCTGCACGAACCAACTCTACGCCGGGAGCCGGTCGTACATGGCGTTCCGGGAACCCCACCTTTCCTCCTCCGAGGACATGCTCGGACAGCTCCAGAAGGCCACGTACGAGGTGCTCGAGCACTTCGATGAGGCCCTCGACCTCTATGCGCGGTCGATGGACCAGACCCTCGACATCCCTGAGTTCGTGCCCACCCTCCTCGAGGAGGGGATCCCGCGGCTTCATGTGGAACGCATGGCGGAAAGGCTCCCCGAGCACTTCGGCTCCACCCTGTGGGGGGAGATCCCCCGGTGGGATGCCTACCAGATCGCAACCGACTATCTCACCCACGAGGTCCATGTGAACCCCGACCGGGAACGGCAGTTCGAACGGGCGGCGGCGCGGGCCCTCCTGCTGGATGGCGGGGCGATACTGGTGGAGAACGCCCTCGCTTGAAAGCGGGCCACCGCCACGGCTCCTCGGGGTTGGAGAGACCCGCGGTTAGCGTCGCACCCATAGATCGTCGTGGTCCCTACGACTAAGCCGGATCTGTTCCTAGAACGGGTGGGGCCATGGAAAGTCCCCTCCCTCCGCTCTGAGCAGCCTTCAAGAGCCCCCCGGGGTTCCTACCCGAGGTGAACGGACCGGAGGGACGACCGGCCATGTCCGACGATACCCCGCCCACCGGGGTCGTCACTCCGGGCCGCCTCGCCCGCCTCCGGAACTGGGTATCCCGCCATCGAGCCCCGATCGTGATGGTCGCCCTCGCCATCATCATCCCTGAGGTCCTCACGGGTTCGACACCGGTTCTGAACCTCATCGATCCCTTCGCCGTCGCCGGGCTTCTCGGATTCTACGGGGCGGGGGTCCTCCTCATCCGCGATCTGGCGATCCGGTGGGGTAAGGGCTGGGCGGCCATCCTCCCCCTGGGCCTGGCCTATGGTATCGCGGAAGAAGGGATCGCCACGAAGACGATGGTCTACCCGCGTAGCACGGGGGCCGGACACCTTGCAACGTACGGACACTATCTCGGGGTCAGCTGGAACTTCGCCGTCGTCATCGACATCTTCCATGCGGTGTACAGCATCGCGCTCCCGATCCTGATCATCGGCCTTCTCTACCCTGAGACCCGAGGACAACGGTGGTTGTCCGATCGGGGACTCACGGGGACCTTCCTCATCCTGGCGGCGTCGGTCACATTCGGCTTCTTCGGTTTTGTGCCGGGGTACTTCGAGGGCTGGGCGGTCCTCGGGTTCCTGCTCATCATCCTCGGTGCCTTCGTGGGGTTGGCCCGCTATTGCCCTCCAGAGTGGGCAAAGCCGTGCGCGGAACTTCCCCAACGCTCCCCAGCGTGGTTCCTCGGTCTTGGGATCGCTTTTGCCGCCGGTTGGTTCTTCTTCTACCTCCCCGCCCCCCTTCTTCTCTCGATACCCCTGCTATCGATCCTCGGGGAGATCGGCACCGCGGCGGGGGTCTTCTATCTCGCCCGGAAGCACTTGGGCCGCTCAGGGAACTCACTGCATTGCGTCTACTTTGCCGCCGGGATCCTCTCGTTCTACATCCTGTGGGACACGGTCGTCGGCCTTTTGGGGGACTACCTGGTCGTGTTCTTCCTCGTGGCGGTCTACATTCTCCTTTATCGCTTGAAATTGCGATACTCACGGGTCGTGCCCACCACGATCCCGGGGTCTGAACCGCCCCCACCGTTTCCCGGTGTCGACCCGGGCAAACTTAGATAGCGCAGGGTTCTCACGGGGATCATGCCCGTCACACAGCAAGTCACCCTGCGATTGACCCAGAAGGAGAAGTACCGGTTCGAAGTGGACTGGAGCCTTCCTTCGTCTGAACACGGGACCATCGATGAACCTCCGCCCTTGGGAAAGGGGGAGGGGCCAAACGCATCCCGGCTCGTCGCCGCTGCGGTCGCCCACTGCCTGTCTTCCAGCCTGTTGTACTGCCTCGAACGGGCGCATGCCCCGTCCGAGGGCATCGAGGTGACGGCTCTCGCCGAGATCGCGCGTAACGAGCGCGGTCGTTGGCGGCTTTCCCATGTGACCGTGACCCTCGATCCCCGGATCCCGGCCGCGCATAAGGAAGCCTTCGAGCGATGCAAGGGTCTTTTCGAGGATTATTGTGTGGTTACCGAGGCCATCCGCCAAGGAGTCCCGGTCGATGTGAAGTGGGCAGACGGATCACAGCCCAAGAGTTAGTTCCGGTCTCGCGTACTCCACCGGATGACCCGGAACCCGGGGTACATCTGCACCCCAGGCAGATTCCGTTGGCGAGGTTCTCCATGCTGCAACCATACGGCAAGGCTACTTACGCAACAAGAAGAGTAAATGCAAGCGCGGGTTCATGAGATTCCCGGGAACTTGATGGCCTGCTTGAAGAGGGCCTCAGCCTGTTCCTTCCCCCGCGCGGGGTTGTTGTAAAGGTCTACGAAGAGCTGCACATCGCTAACCACCCGGGAGCCACGGACTTCCCTTGCACCGGCGAAGACCCCCTCGTCGTACGGGTCCAGGATGACCACATTGGCACCGCTGGAGACGGGTCGCAGGTCCATCTCCCTGACCAACTGCTCTTTCCCGCTCCGTAGGTAGAACGAGACGTCAGCGTACCGAACGAAGGGCGCGACCAACGACGCCCCAGCCATTCCGGTAAGGGCGTACTCCAGTCCGAGACGCTGGGCGGTCTCACAGACCCTGGCGATGATCCGGTCTGCCGTCTTGTCGAAGGAGAAGTAGTAGCTCATTGGACTTTTCTCCCAGGTCCAGTTCTTCGCCCAGTCTCGCAGAAGGCGGTTAGGCTCCACCAAGAGGACCTTCCGATCCTTCCCTCGGGTCACGAAGCCCTTCATGTCAAGGAGGTCGACAACGAGGTACACCCCGGCCGGGCTCATCCGGCATTCCTTGGCAAGTTTCGTAATTGTCGTCGGCTGTCCGGACTGCTGGAGGAGGGTTCGGAGAACGCGGGTGGCCTTGGGGGAGAAGAGGGTCCTCAAGCTTCTCTTCTCTAGTGTTCGGCCCTCTGACCCTACTATGTCCACCAGCACGGAGCCGAACTGAAGGTAGGCATCCCCCACGAGGTCCACGTACCCGACCCCCTCCGTTTTGCATATCTCTCGCGAGCGCGCGCTGAGATAGGGGGCCAAAAGGACAGGGTAGGCCCGTGGCCGGCTCCGTACCACCCTTCGGAGTTGCATGATAGCCAGCTCTACCATTCGGGGTTCTCCCAAGGACTTCACCTCAAAGACGAGCTCTTGGATCTTCCCTCCCACCTTTGCGTTGGCCACGGCATCAACCTTAAGGCCCGGCCCCAGCGTGACTTCCCGTCGAATGCCCTCGAACTGAAGGGAGGGGATCACCCTCGGAATCCCTTCGAGGATCCTGCGGGCTGTCTCCGCCTCAGTGACTGGAAGTCTTTCACTGGAAGACATGTTTTTAGCAACTGCTAAATATGTCATTTATACTAAAAGGTTTTGGTCGTATCCTGCCCCATGTTGAGTGCACACATATTGTTGGGATGCTCCCGGCGGGATTTGAACTAATGTTGGTTCAAACCCCAGCCACTGAATATGCAGTATTGAACTACTCGACCCTGTCTCAAAACGCATGGGGACCCGGGGAGCGACCAAGACCATACCGAGTCAAGACTTGAGTTCTTTGGATACAGGGGGTGAGATTTGAACAGCCGGTGAGTGCAAGCATTGCAATGCGGACCTCCCCTTCAAGTCTTAGAGGGTCCGTCGCTCATTAGCGAGTCAAAGAACTGCCTCATGTACGATGAGTTGGGCTGCCCCCTTTCCCTGTCTTGGAACAAGATCCCCAAGTCCTTTGCATAGGCCTCAATTGTTGCGGGTGCGTGTCCAAATCGAGAGCTGACTTCATTGAACGGTGTCACCGAAACGATGTACGCATCGACCTTCTTGATGCCTGCCCAATTCGGGGGTTCTTCCGCAAGAATTCTGTGGAGCGAAACCTTGGGATCTCCACTTCCAGAAAAGGAAAGCCCATGCGGGTCCACGAAGGCCAACCGCTGCTCTCTGTCCCTCACAACCCAGAGGAGGAAGTCTGGGTAGAAGGGCACTGGGACCTCAAATCCAACTCCCTTCCCCTTAGTGAAATTCCGCATCAAGTAGACGGTCGTGCCTCCGCCAAGGGATTTCAGGTTCGTCTTCAGATAGTTGGCCAAGTCGACTACGAACCTACTTTCCCCCATGTTGAGGCCAGCAGGTTCAGTGAACATGGTCTGTCCGTTCCCGGGCCCGATCGCAAAGAGTGGCTGGAAGAGATGTCCGTCATACCAGGCGGTGGGAAAGGGCGAGCCTACCGACTGCCGATAGACATCACCCGACGTGACCTGACGCTTCATTTCCTTGCTGTCCTGGTCTCGAGAAGAGTCTATCCATGCAGTGTACTTGGCCCCCGATCCCACTCTCATTGTGACAGAATCCGGCGTCAGATCAATCGAGACCCTCCTTTCCTTCTCCCATCTCTTGTTTCGGACCTCATACCTGCGGTCGATGAGGTTTCGGATGATCCGTCCTGCAATCTCCTGAATCTTGGTCAGCCGTGCAAACTCATTTCGGAGGTCCATGTCTCGAGCATTGGCATAGAGCTCGTACTTCCCCTCCCTGAAGTAGTCTGCAACGTCGTCTGGACTGAACCTCAGGTTTGAATAATCACGCTCGGACCAATGGTGCAGGGCATCCAGATAGACCTCATCCCAGTCAAGGAGAGCCAACCAACTCTCGCGGATTCCTTGACGGGTTGGGGGGCTGACATCCCGTATCCCCTCTGAGGTTCGGCTGTCGGCAAAGTCAACTCGAGGGAGGATGTCGACCCTCGATTGCACCGCATCTAGGGTCTTGTCTGTAAGTTCAAACAGGTCCTCGAGCTGGAAATCAGCGCCAGGGGGAAGTTCTGGGATCTTCAGTCCATGAGGAAACGGCTCAAGGGGCTTGACTGGGACCTCTATGGCTTCTAGCGCAGGGAGGTCCTCACGTTCAATCATGGCTCTAAACTCTTGCATGTAGTCAGCTCGGATTCCGTAGACACCTAGGGTCTCCAGAATTTCGATGAACCTCGGACGGGAGTTGTCGCTTTGCGAAGTTCGTTTCAGCGAACCACCCCAACCATGAAGTCGAACCCCACGACCAAAGAGTTGGACGATTTGGGGGCCCTCTCCGCGTCCGATGTTGATTAGGGTCATGCTCGAGACTCGCCAACAATTCCAGCCCTCAATGAACTTCTTTGCACCAATCAGAACGTTAAGCGGAGAGGAATCGTCATTGATCCCTTGGAACATTGGTGGCCCGACAACGTCGTTCTCCACATTGATGTCCGGTTGGGTAACGTTGAGAGCCTTCTTCAGGTCAAGCTTGTTTCCGACATAGATGAGACCAAAGGGCTGGGAACTGGTGGTCGCCCGGAGCAAGAACTCTCCCCTTGCAGAGCGAAGATCCTGAACATGTAACCTTGGTCTCGGACCACCCTCAGCAGCATGGAATACCATCCCGAGTATTCCCTTCACAATGTCCCTGGCCTGCATCTTGGCCTGCCGCAAGTAAGGGAAGTGGCGCTCTGAGTAACCTCGGGCCAAGACGTCTCGGAGCTCGTCAAATCGGAGTCCACTTCGCCCCTCAAGGATCTCGTGAACTCTCTTCTCGACCCAGCCACCCTTGTTCTCTAGGATTCTGTCGAGGAATGACAGCACGGTAACCATATCCGAAGTTTCGTCCTTCACCCGTTGGCCGACGAAAATCCACAGG